>JAJFJX010000366.1 GCA_021773655.1 Panacagrimonas sp. | reverse complement strand
GGCGGTGGCGCTGGATTCGCTGTCGCAGCCGGTGCCGGCGACGTCTGCGATGGGCCCGGCCCGGGTCCAGGCCGAATCGGTCCCGGGCGCCCTGCATCCGGCCAGGGCTCTGGTCGGATCCGCTGCGCTGGCCGACGGGCTGGCCGACGCCGGTATGGCGCACGCGCAGCCGGCCACGGCTTCGGCGATATCCGATGAAGTGCTCGATACGCTGCTGCCCCAGGATGGTCGAGCCGCGACGCCGGCCGTTGCAGCCGGTCTGGAACGCAGCAGCCACGCGGCCGAGCTGTTCTCCGCTGCGGCCCCGGCCTCGATGTCGCCGGCCATGGAACGCGGCGCCACGCCGCTGCTCACCCCGGGGGTGATCGATCTGCGCCTGCCTCAGGCATCGCAGCAACTGGCCGAATCGGTGGTGTGGCAACTCGACCAGGCGGCGCAGGAAGTGCGCATCCGCCTGAACCCGCAGGAGCTCGGTTCGGTCGATGTGCAGCTCAGGCTTGACGGAGACAAGGTCAGCGTGCGCTTCGACATGGCCGATGCCAGCGTGCGCGACATGGTGCAGACCTCGCTGCCGCAACTGTCATCCATGCTCGCCGCGCGCGGACTGGCGCTGGATCAGGCGCAGGTGTTCTCTCAGGATCGCGGGCAGTCGCAGTCCCAGGGCGGGGCGGTTCCTTCAGAGACGTCCGAACGCCGGTCTTCGTCCGAGACCAGCGCCGACCCGGCGCAGGTCTGGCGTCGCAGCACGCATTCGGGTGTGTTCGACCACTACGCCTGAAGGCACCCTTCGGAGTCTGCGCGCACGCAAGAACGCTACTTGGACGATCCCGCCGAGCCCGCCGAACCCAGCGCGTCGAACAGAGCCACGTACTCGCGGGTGACCCGGTGCCCCGGTTCGAGGTGAATCAGCGGCCGGTGCTGGTCATGCGATTCGCGCACGCGCACCGACGCCGACAGGTGCTGTTCCAGGACCGGAAGTTTTTCGGCGCGCAGGGCTTCCACCAGCCGCGACGGCAGCCTGGCGCGCGGCTGGAACTGGTTGACCACGATGCCCTCGATCATCAGTGCCTCGTTGTGGTCGGCGCGCAGTTCCTGAATGTTTTCCAGCAGGGTGTAGAGCGCCTGGCGCGCGAACTCGTCGCAGTCGAAGGGAATCAGCACGCGCTCGGCGGCGATCAGCGCCGAGCGCGAGTAGAAGTTCATTGCCGGCGGCGTGTCGATGAACACGGCGTCGTAATCGCGCAGCTTCCTCAGCGCATCGCGCAGCTTGTAGATCTTCTGCCTGGCTTCGAGCTTGACGATCAGTTCCTCCAGCCGTGGGTGCGAGGCCACCACCGACAGGTTCTCGAACGGCGTGGCGCAGACATGGCTGGAAAAGGCCGGCGACTGCAGCGAAAAGCCCAGGGTGGATTCGAAGAAGTCGGCCACGGTTCGCTGCGGCACGGTATCCGTGCCCAGCAGGTACTGGGTGGCGTTGCCCTGGGAATCGAGATCGATCACCAGTGTGCGCAGGCCGCGCTGTGCGGCAATGGCCGCCAGGTTGCAGACGATGGTGGTCTTGCCCACGCCGCCCTTCTGGTTGAACACCACACGACGCATGATCGGGCTCCCGGAAGCAATGGATTCAAAGATCGGGATGCTAGCCGGATCCGATGCTGTCGCGCAGCCGGGGGTCGGTTTGCGGCAGGGCGTGCCGGATTGCGGACTGCAAGGCTGCGGGCGCCCTGCTGCGGGCACCCTGTTGGCAGCCCGGCGGCATTGCAACTGCTGCAAGGCCATGCCGCGCAAGCCGTGCAAGCTCGGTCCCCTCAGGGGCGTGGCCGTCGCAGGTGCTTGATGGCGGCGGCGAGGCGGATTTCGAGCGCGCGGTCCTGTTCGCCGGCGTAGCGCAGGCGCAGGTAGGTGTCCAGCAGCGTGTCCAGCGCCGCCTCCAGGGCGGGTTCGCGTTCACGCACGCGTTCCACGAAGTCACGCGGGCCCTCGTCGGCACGCTGCACGTAGCCGATGCGCGCCAGCCGGCGTCCGGCCCGCTGCCACAGCAGCAGGGCGCGCTCGGTGGTGGCCGGGGCCTGCGCGCGACCGAAGGCGCCGGCGCCGATCCACAGCAGCACCAGGGTGATGCCGGCGGTCAGCGCCAGCAGCATGTTGCGCACCGAATCCAGCCCGAAGAAGGAGAGGAACAATTGCTGGACTTCCGGGCCGTAGCCCAGCACCCAGCCGTTCCAGTAGGCGTTGACCCAGTCCCAGGTCATCAGCGCCCGTTCGCGCCAGTCGGTGTAGGCGCCGAACAGGCCGCTGGTGGCGCGCACGCCTTCGAACAGTTCGCGCGCGCCGCGCTCGATGCGCTCGGGGGACACCGCCGCCGTCGGGTCCACGCGCACCCAGCCGCGATCGGCGAGCCAGACTTCGGCCCAGGCGTGGGCATCGGACTGGCGCACGACGTAGTAGTCGCCGAAGCGGTTGGCCTCCATGCCCTGATAGCCGGTGACCACGCGTGCCGGGAGGTCGGCCGCGCGCATCAGCAGCACGAAGGCGCTGGTGTAGTGCTCGCAGAACCCGCGGCGGGTCTCGAACAGGAAGTCATCCACCGAGTGACGCCCCAGCAGCGGCGGCTCCAGGGTGTAGACGAATTCCTGCTCGCGAAACATGCGCAGTGCCGCGTCGATGATGCGCGGCGGGTCCAGTCCCTGCTCGCGCCACTGCCGCGCCAGCGCCTGAGTGCGCGGATTGGACCACGGCGGGTATTCCATGTCCTGGTCCAGCAGCGCGGCATCGGCCTGGGCATCGAGCCGGTAGCGGGTGAATGATCGGCCCTGGATCTGGCGGCGTTCGATCAGTGGCCGGTCCAGCACCAGCGCGCCGTTGCGGTCGACGCGCGCCTTGTCCGGCAACCGGCGCGGGTCGGGCATATCCAGGGCCAGCAGCCAGCGGCTGCGCATCGGCTCCAGGGTCAGGTCGTAGCGCACTTCGCCGCCGAGAACCTCGATTTCAGCCGGGATGCGCCGTTTCAGATCTTCCGAAGAGGCGGTCCAGGTGCGGCCGTTGAACGAGGTGAACACCGGTCCGCGCCAGTAGAGCTGTTCGGGCGGTGGCGGCCGGGTGTCGAAGCTGACCCTGAAGGCAACTTCTTCGGACAGGATCAGTTGCGAGATGTCGCCCGGCGACATCGAGTCCGACAGGCCGGAGCGCGTCGGTCCGGCGTCGGTCGGCAGGCCCCACAGCGGACCGGGGATGCGCGGGAACAGAATGAAGAACAGCAGCATCAGCGGCAGTGACTGCAGGATCATCACCCCGCCCATGCGCCAGGACTGGCGCAGCGGCAGCGGTTCGCCGGGGTGATGGGCGTCGATCAGCACACTGGTGATGGCCACGCTGCTGGTGAGCAGATAGAGCACGGTCCACAGTTCCTGCGAGTACAGGAAGTGCGTCACCAGCAGGAAGTACATCAGGAACACCACCACCATCACGTCGCGTCGCGAGCGCATCTCGGTGAGCTTGAGCGAGAGCATCAGCACCAGCAGCGCGATGCCGGCGTTCTGTCCGGTGACCCGTCCATAGAACTGGTAGACCGCCAGGAAGGCGACGCTGGCCAGCAGCAGCTTGAGCGCCTGCGGCGGCAAGGCCCACTGCCGTGCGGAGGCCAGGGCGCGCCAGCCGAGCAGCGCGGCCACGGCCAGGCTCTCCCACAGCGGCAGGCGCAGCAGATGCGGCGCAATCACCAGCGCCAGCACCGCCAGCAGGCGCAGCAGTGCGTGATGGGGCAGGTAGTCAGACATCGGCGCCCGGCGCCGGAAGCTGGAACAGCGCCAGCGCCCTGAGGCAGTCGTGCCGGTGGAACTCGCCGTGTCCGGGCGCGATGCGGGTGTCGGGCAGGTCCAGGCCGTAGGCACGCCCTTCGGCGTCGGCTTCCAGCACCCAGCGCACCAGGCGCGACAGACGTTCTTCGACCGTTGCTCCCGGCGTGGCCGACCAGTCCAGCCACAGCGCGCGCTCCACCGATTCGCTGAACTGCTTGACCATGGGGGTGACGGACTTGGGCAGGCTCTTCCAGTGGATGCTGCGCAAGGGATCGCCGCGCTGGTAGTTGCGCAGGCCGGAAAACTCGTCCTGCCCGCTGCGTGCCTGACCCAGGCTGCCGCCTTCGCCTGCGGTCAGCGGTGGCGGCAGGCCCGGCGCCGCGGGGCGGGGGAACACCAGGCAGCGCATGTCCAGGTGGGCCCAGGTCCAGGCGTGGAACAGGCCCAGCGGAAACTCGGTGCTGATCTCGACGATGGCCGAATCCAGCCAGCCGCGACGCGGCGCCGGGGCAGCCAGGCTGTGGCTGCAGTAGCTGCCGGCGGGCACATCCATCGAGCTGCCCTGCGCCATGCCGCGCGCCCAGGTGCAGCTCAGCGCGTAACGCGGTCGCGCGGCGGGGTTGTCGATCAGAAGTTCGAAATGCGCCATCTCGCCGGCAAACACCGGCCGCGTGCGACCGGCGCGCAACTGCACCTGCACCAGGTTGGCATGGGTGTGGTGCATGCACACCAGCCCCAGTCCGCCGAGCAGGAAGGTCAGCGCAAAGGCCATGCTGTTGGAGTAGTTCATCGCCCCCAGCAACATCACCAGCAGCATCAGTGCAAAGCCCCAGCCGAATCGCGTCGGCACGATGTAGACCCGGTTGCGGGTCACCGTCACCGGCCCGTGCTGCCGAGGCACACGGCCCAGCACCCAGGCGTCGATGCGCTGCCTCGCCCAGCGCAGCGGGTGGGGACGACGCGTCGTGATGCGTGACGACGCGATGCTCATCGTTGTTGGAGCTCCTGCAGCATGAACGCTTCAACCGGCCCGCAATTGCCGGAACACGATCCCATCCCCCTACGCTCCAGGTCTGAATGGCAGCGCCGCTCCGGTGCTCACGGGATCGCGACCGCCGCCAGGATCTCCTCGGCGCGCGGCGCACCACCGTCAGCCTCCGCGGCGGGCATCAGGCGGTGTGCCACGCAGGGCACGAACACCGCCTGCACGTCCTCCGGGATCACTGCACTGCGGCCTTCGATCAGGGCATGGGCCTGGGCGGCGCGGCGCAGTGCCAGCCCGGCGCGCGGCGACAGGCCCTGGCGCAGTCCGGCGTGCTCGCGCGTGGCGCGCAACAGCGCCAGGATGTAGTCGATCAGTGCCGGAGCGGTGCGAACTTCGCGCGAAGCGCGCTGCAGGTCCAGCAGCTCGGGCGGGTGCAGGCTCGGAGACAGTTCGGCGAGCAGATCGCGGCGTTCGCGTTCCATCAGCAGCGCGCGCTCCGCTGCCACCGGCGGGTAGCCCAGCGACAGGCGCATCAGGAAGCGGTCGAGCTGGGACTCGGGCAGCGCAAACACGCCGATCTGCTGCGCCGGGTTCTGCGTGGCGATGACGAAGAACGGATCGGGCAGGGCGCGGGTCTCCCCCTCCACCGTGACCTGGCGTTCCTCCATGGCTTCCAGCAGCGCCGACTGCGTCTTCGGACTGGCGCGGTTGACCTCGTCGGCGAGCACCATCTGCGCGAAGACGGGTCCACGATGGAAGCGGAACGCGGCGGTGGAAGCCTCGAAGATCGACACGCCGAGGATGTCCGCCGGCAGCAGGTCGGAAGTGAACTGCACGCGCTGGAAGTCCAGTCCCAGCACCCGGGCCAGCGCCAGCGCCAGCGTGGTCTTGCCGACTCCGGGAATGTCCTCGATCAGCAGGTGACCACGCGCAAGCAGGCAGGTCATCGCCAGTCTGAGTTGCGGCTGCTTGCCGAGAATGATGCCGTCGAGCGCGGCGAGCGCAGCGTTGAGCGCGTGGGTCATGCGCGTGGGGTCGGTGATGATCGGAGCAAGCGGCCAGTCTAGCGGCTGGCCACGGCCCGGCGGTGCCAGCGGCATGATGGACGAGGCCTCCGCGCACTTGTTGAATCGGTCCGCAATCACCGACCATTGGTGTCGATCAACACCGGGGAGTATGGGATTGGAACGCAGACTGCGAGAGGCGCGCCTGGCCATGGCCGAGGCCACCGACTACTCGATGTGGCGCGACGCCGCGGAAACCCTGGATCACCTGGAGGGCGGCGAGCAGTGGCGCACGCAGGACAGCAGCGACGAGTACGACTGGCGGCTGATCCGTTCACGCCTGCGCCAGATCCGCTCGTTCCGCCGCGAGAACGCAGCCGGCAAGCTGGCTCATCACCTTCGCCAGGGCTTGCACTGGAACCTCGGCAACATCGGAAGCCCGCACCTGTACGGACGGGTTCGCGTCGGCACCAAGCAGTTGATCGGTGACTACGTTGCAGAGGTGTGCGGCGCGCTGGAGTGGTTGTGCGATGTCGAGACCGAGGAACTGCCGCTGACTGAGAAGCTCGGGTTCTTCCGCCAGACCGCGCAGTCCTACGGCCGATCAGCGCTGATGCTCTCGGGCGGCGCGACGCTGGGCCTGTTTCACGTCGGCGTGGTCAAGGCCCTGTATCGCGAAAACCTCATGCCGGTAGTGATGTCCGGCTCCAGTGCCGGCAGCGTGGTGGCGGCGACGGTGTCGACGCGGCCGCCGGAGGAGGTCGAGGAGCTGCTGGATCCGGAGAGCGCCTACTACCATTTCTGGCGCGTGCTCAGCCTGCGCCAGATGTGGCGACGCCGCTCGATCATGGACCAGTCCCAGCTCAAGCGCGCCATCTCCAAGAACGTGCGCGACCTGAGCTTCGATGAAGCTTTCAAGATGTCCGGACGCATCCTCAACATCACCGTGTCGCCAGCCGGCGAAAACCAGCCGCCGCGCCTGCTCAACCACATCACCTTTCCGTATCTGTACCTGCGCGAGGCCGTGCTGGCCAGCTGCGCGGTCCCGGTGATGTTTCCGCCGGTGATGCTGGCCTCGCGGGACGAAAGCGGCGGGCGGGTGCCGTGGATGCCGCTGCTGCGCTGGAGCGACGGCTCGCTCAAATCCGACCTGCCGATGCTGCGCATGCGACGCCTGCACAACGTCAACCACTTCATCGTCAGCCAGACCAATCCGCACGTGATTCCCTTCGTGTCGCGCCGTGAGCCCGGCACCCGTGGCCTGATCCACGGCGCGCGGACCTACGCCGGTGCCACCCTGCGCGCGCAGGCCAGCGACCTGCTCAAGCTGGCACGCGCCGCACTGCCGTTGTCGCGCCTGGGCCAGTCCATCGACGCCGCCACCAGCATCCTCGACCAGGACTACCGCGGAAACATCAACATCGTTCCCGAAAACAGCCTGTGGCGCTTTGCCAGCGTTACCCGCAACCCACGGCTGGCCGACGTGCAGCGCTTCATGCTCGAAGGTGAGCGCGCCGCCTGGCCGCGTATCGAAATGATCCGCACCCAGACCGCCATCGCGCAGACCCTGGACCGCTGCGTCGAGCGGCTGGAAGGCCGCAAGCTCACCACCCAGGCGCCACTGGCGCCGCGGCGCTTCGGGCTGCGGCTGGTCCGGCGTGGTCAGGACGCGGCGTAGCGGCGCCTGCTGACGACTGTCGCTCTTCCCTCATTCCGGGGCTGCGGACTTGAAGGGAACCGTCATTCCGGGGCCGCGAAGCGGAACCCGGAATGAGGGACGGGTGGGCCGCGTCAGCAGAAAACCGGAGACCCGGAAACTCGGAGACCGGCGCAATCCAGGCATGCCCGGCATGCCGGGCTGTGGGCCCGGACGCCCCTTGCGCTTTCAGGGCTCGGGCCTGGATTCCGGCTCGGCCTGCGGCTGTCCGGAATGACGGTGGCGGGGCGGTGTGCGCCCAAGGTGTCGTCATCGTCCGGGGGCGCTGCAGGCGATTCCGGGTTGCTCGCGCCGCGCTACAGGGCCGCGATCCTGTCCGACTGCTCGCGCAGCGCGGTCAGGTCGCGAAGCTGCTTGTCGGCCAGATCGCGCGCCTGTTGCTGCACCGACTCGGGAGCCTTGCCGAAGTTGGGGTTGGCGATGCGCGTCTCGACCTTGCCCAGGTCCGCTTCGAGCTTGGCGATCTGCCGCGACAGGCGCGCCAGTTCGGCGTCCTTGTCGATCAATCCGGCCATCGGCACCAGCAGGCGCATGTCGCCCAGCAATGCGCTGGCCGACTGCGGTGCGGGCTCGTCTGCGGCCAGCACGCGCAGCGACTCGACACGGGCAAGGAACTCGATGCTGGCGCGCAGACGTTCGAGGCGCGCCAGATCGGATGCGCTGGCGTTCTGCACCAGCACCGGCAGTGCCTTGCCGGGCGAGATGTCCATCTCGCCGCGTATCTGGCGCAGGCCGAGGATGAAGCCCTTGAGCCATTCGATCTCGGTCTCTGCGGCCTCGTCGATCCTGTCGGGCTGGGCGACGGGATAGCGCTGCAGCATCAGCGTGTCGCCCTGCACGCCGGCCAGCGGTGCGATCTTCTGCCAGACCTCTTCGGTGATGAAGGGCATCAGCGGATGCAGCAGGCGCAGCCAGGTCTCCAGCACGCGCACCAGGGTGCGGCGCGTGCCGCGCTGCTGCGCAGGTGTGCCGTTCTGCAAGGCGGGCTTGGACAGTTCCAGGTACCAGTCGCAGTACTCGTTCCAGATGAACTGGTAGAGCGCGGTGCTGAGCAGATCGAAGCGATAGGTGCGGAAGTGCTCGGCGCAGTCGGCTTCGAGCTTCTGCAGGCGCGAGACGATCCAGCGGTCGGCGACGGAGAGTTCGAAGGGCGGTTCTCCAGCGCTCGCGAGCGTGACATGGCCGGATTGAGGGTGGCCGGAAACAGTGCCGTGCCGGATTCCGGAGTCCTCGCCCCCGTGCTCTCTGCGGCTTGCGGGAGAGGGGGGACTTGCGCCGTGGTCCTGCGCGTGTGCTTCGCCCGGCGCCGACGAGCCATCCTCTGCCGCTGGCGGGAGGTCCGAAACATTCATCAGCACGTAGCGCGCCGCGTTCCAGATCTTGTTGCAGAAGTTGCGGTAGCCGGCGGCCCGGGCGGCATCGAAGCGGATGTCGCGGCCCTGGGTGGCGAGCGCGGCGAAAGTGAAGCGCAGCGCGTCCGCGCCGACCGCCTCGATGCCCTTGGGATAATCCTTGCGCGTCTTGGCCTCGATCTTCGGAGCCATCTCCGGTTTCATCAGCCCGGTGGTGCGCACCCTGACCAGGTCTTCGAGCGAGATGCCGTCGATCACGTCGAGCGGGTCGAGCACATTGCCCTTGGACTTGGACATCTTGTTGCCTTCCGGGTCGCGCACCAGGCCGGTGATGTAGACCTCGCGGAACGGCACATCGCCCATGAAGTACTGGCCCATCATCACCATGCGGGCGACCCAGAAGAAGATGATGTCGAAGCCGGTGACCAGCACGCTGCTCGGGTAGTACTTCTTCAGCGCGTCGTCGTCGGCAGGCCAGTTCAGGGTGGCGAACGGCCAGATGTCGGACGAAAACCAGGTATCGAAGACGTCCTCGTCCTGCTGTAGGGCGGGTCGCGACCCGCCATGGCCGGCCAGATGCGGATGCTTCGCTCGTACCTCTTCTTCGCTTCGGCCAACGTACACATTGCCCTGATCGTCGTACCAGGCCGGGATGCGATGACCCCACCAGAGCTGGCGCGAGATGCACCAGTCCTGGATGTTGTCCAGCCACTGGCGGTAGGTGTTGATCCAGTTGTCCGGCACGAATTGGATGCGGCCGTCGGCGAACACGTCGAGCGCCGGCTGCGTGATCGCGGCCCAGCCGCCGGGCCGGCCGTCCGGCAGTTCCTTGCGCGTCAGGTCCACGAACCACTGGTCGGTGAGGTAGGGCTCCAGCACCGCGCCGCTGCGATCACCGCGCGGGACCTTCAGCTTGTGGTCTTCGATCTTGTCGACCAGGCCCAGGGTGTCGAGATCGGCGACGACCCGCTTGCGTGCCACGTAGCGATCGAGGCCGCGGTACGCATCCGGCACGTCGTCGTTCAGATGTGCGGTCGGCGTCAGGATGTTGATCTGCGCCAGGCCATGCCGTTGTCCGACCTGGTAGTCGTTGAAGTCATGCGCCGGCGTGATCTTCACCACGCCGGTGCCGAACTCGCGATCCACGTAGTCGTCAGCGATGACCGGAATCTCACGATCCGCCAGCGGCAGGCGCACGCTCTTGCCGATGAGGTGCCGGTAGCGCTCGTCCTCCGGGTGCACCGCCACGGCGGTATCGCCAAGCATCGTCTCCGGTCGCGTGGTCGCGACCACCAGGTGCCCCGAACCATCAGCAAGCGGAAAGCGGAAATGCCACAGCTTGCCGTTTTCTTCTTCCTGCACCACTTCCAGGTCGGAGATTGCGGTCTGCAGCACCGGGTCCCAGTTCACCAGGCGCTTGCCGCGGTAGATCAGCCCGGCCTCGTAGAGCTTCACGAAGTGTTCGATCACGGACTTCGAGTAGCCCTCGTCCATGGTGAAGCGGTTTCGGCTCCAGTCCACGGAACTGCCCAGCCGACGGATCTGCTGCTCGATGATGCCGCCGGAGTGCGCCTTCCACTCCCACACCTTGTCGACGAATTTGTCGCGGCCCAATTCATGGCGATTGACGCCGTCGACCCTGAGATTGCGTTCCACCACCATCTGCGTGGCGATGCCGGCGTGGTCGGTGCCGGGCTGCCACAGGGTGTCCTTGCCCGACATGCGCGCGTGGCGGATCAGGGCATCCATGATGGTGTGCTGGAACGCGTGACCCATGTGCAGGGTGCCGGTCACGTTCGGCGGCGGGATCATGATGCTGTAGGGGTCGCCCTGGCTGGACGGCGCGTAGCAGCCCTGTGCCTCCCAGTGCGCGCGCCAGCGGGCCTCGATGGGGCCGGGATCGAAGGTCTTTTCCATGAAATGTCGTCGGGAGTCGGCCAAAGCCGCAAAAGGCCGCCATTGTAGCGGCAGGGCGCGTCCGGCCCCGGGGCGCGGCGACGGCATCCGGCGCCGGCCTCGGGGAATTTCCTTATACCGATTCGCGCGGAATGCTCATCAATCATTGAGCCAACGGAAATAAGCTCCATAGACTTGCGCACTGCGGATTTTCGCTGCCATTCGGACGGCCCCGCCGTCGAGAACGCCATGACCATGGAAAAAGCCTCCACCTTCGCCGGACTCAGCGAAGCCCAGATCGAAACGCTCAACCAGCAGTACGCGCCGCTGGACTTCGGTCAGCGTCTGGCGCGGCTGTACCAGGATTTCGACCCGTCCAAGGTGATGGTGACCTCGTCGTTTGCTGCCACCTCGGCGTATTTCCTGCACATCATTTCGCAGGTGCGGCCCGAGCAGGTGATCCATTTCATCGACACCGGCTATCACTTCGCAGAGACGCTCACCTACCGCCAGTACCTGATCGACCTGTTCCAGCTCAAGGTCGAGGACATTCGTGCCGAGGACTGGAAGCACCAGTTCACACGCCAGGAGCAGACCTATCTGAAGGACCCCGACTTCTGCTGCTCGGTGAACAAGGTCGAGCCGCTGGAGGCGATCAAACCCAACTTCCACGTCTGGGTGTCCAGCCTGATGCACTGGCAGACCGACCATCGCGCCGACCTGCCGATCTTCGAAATCCGTCGCGGCATGATCAAGTTCAATCCGATGATCAACGTCACCCGCGAGGAGCGCGATGCCTATATCCGCGAGCACCACCTGCCGTTTCACCCGCTGGTGAACCGCGGCTATTCGTCGATCGGCTGCACCCACTGCACGGTGCCTGGCGAGGGCCGCAGCGGGCGCTGGATCGGCAAGCCCAAGACCGAGTGCGGGCTGCACCTGTAGGCGGGCAGCTGACGGCAGAGGGTCGTCGTCGGCGGGACCCGGTTGATCGTGCGGGACTGCCGTCGCGGTGCGCCGCCCGGCCCCGGCGCGCGGGCCCGTTCGCGAATCAGGTCACGGTCGGCAGCAGTTCCCGCAGCGCGGCCCATCCACCGTCGACGCTGATGACCTGCGTGTAGCCCATCTGCTGCAGTGCCAGCGCGGCCAGTGCCGAGCGGAATCCGCCGCCGCAATACAGGTACAGGGGCTGATGCGGGTCGGGGTGTCGCTGTTCTATGTCGCGCTCGATCACGCCCTTGCCGAGGTGTTCGGCACCGGCGATGTGGCCGGTGGCAAACTCGCTCTGCTCGCGCACATCGATCAGGGCCGCGCCGGGCTGCGCCTGCAGCGCCGCGGCCAGTTCGTTGGCGGGGATCTGGCGGATCTGCCGACGCGCCCGATCCACGGCCGCCAGAAAACCTGGTGAATGTGCCTTGACTGCGCTCATGCGCACGCTCCTGCAATGTATCCGCGACGTGAATGTCGCCGATGCTCCGAATCTTAATGGCTGCTGCCGAGCAGGATGCGGCGCGGGAATTGCGGCAGAACATTGTCCGGCTGGAAGCGCGGCTTGCAGACCCGGATGGCTCGAAGGCCTCGCCGGAGCACCGACCGCCAACGCGCAGATCACGCTGCCGGCGGTGAACCACGATGACCGGGGCGGCCGCGACTACCTCGGGCGTCCTCGGCTCGGCGAGGTTTCGCCGGCCGCGGTGCGCGTCATGCGGCTGCGATCAGCCACGACAGTCACCTCAGGCAGAAGACGCCCCGCCCGCAGCCGGACCGCTCGCGGAGCCCTTGGACGCATTGCGCACGTCCTGCCCCGAGACCAACTGCAGGGTGGGGCGAATCTTGTCGTCGGCCCATTCACGCACGCAGTCGCGCAGGTCATGCTTGGCCCGGTACAGCGCCACGTCGGCCTGGCCGACCATGATTTCCATGTTCACCGAGTCCAGCGGCGTGGCCGTGGCCACCCCGATGCTGACCGAGATCCGGGCCTTGCCGGGCAGTTCGAGGTTCCTGACCGCTTCGCGCAGATCCTCGGCGCGGGACAGGGCGCTGGCCCGATCCGTGTCGTAGAGAAACACCGCGAACTCCTCGCCGCCGAGCCGGCCGGCCAGGTCCAGAGGGCGTCGGGCGTGATCGGCCACCACCGATGCGACCTGGCGCAGGCATTCATCGCCGGCCAGATGCCCGTAGAGATCGTTGAAGCGTTTGAACCAGTCGATATCGATGCCCAGCACCGCCAGGTAACGGCCCTCGCGGCGCGCATGACGGATCAGGCGATCCCCTCGGGAATAGAACGCGCGGTGATTGAACAGGTGGGTCAGCGGGTCGCGTTCGGACATCTGCTGCAGCAGTTGGATGCGCAGCCAGGACAGGCGTTGCGAGCGCTCCTGCACGTAGCAGCCAATGCTGCCCAGCGTCGCCGTGGCGGCGATGAAGAAGCTGTGGTGGAACACTTCGCCGGGATGGCTGCGCAGGATCAGCATCAGCGCCGGTGCTACCAGCACCGTCAGCAGGGCCAGCAGATTGGCTTGAGACCACAGCAGGCCGAGCAGGAAGAAGTCGTAGAGCAGCTGGATGACCATGAACTGGTACCAGCCGGCGCCGCCACGGTCGGCGACCATGGCGCTGATCAGCAGTATGCCGGCGGTATGGACCAGGGCGCCGGCGCGCGCGATGGTCAGGGTATATCGCCAGGGATCCTGCACGAAGGTGGCGAAGAACAGTGCTGCATTGCCGGGGACGGCAAAGGCCAGCACCGTCCACCAGATCAGCGGGTCGGCGTAGTAGCGGTCGGTCGCCGCGTCATGCCAGAAATAACCCAGGTAGAGCAGACCGCCGATGATCATGGCCAGACGCTGCAGCCTCAGGACCGACTCGGCGCGGTAGCGCAGGAAGGCCTGCTCAAGCGTGGGTTCGAAGCGCAGACGCAGACTCGGCAGGCGCCAGGCCAGGCCGCGCTCCAGTCCGTCCAGCGCGTTCTGGACTCGCACCGGTTCCATCGTGGGCTCGTTCAACCTGTCGCTGCGCATGGCTTCGTGTGCTCAAGTTTGGTGCCGGCGACGCCCCCTGATGGGAGCAGATGGCGTCGTCGGGCTCGAATGTGGCCGCATGTAGATGCTTCCGCAAGTGTCCAAAAAAACATCACAAAGTGCTGATCAATAACAATAATTATCTCGACATCAGGTTCCGGGCCTCGGCCCGGGGGCGCCAGCGGGACCTTCAGGCCGCAATTCGTGCCGCCGTGCGAGACGCCGGTCACGCCGGTGGTCCGATTCGGCACCGGCCGGCATCCGGAACCTGAGGCTGGCCGGCACAAATGGACAACCATGGCCGCGTGCCGCGCGTGGTTCAGGCCGAGCGCAGGGCTTCGGCGACCGGCAGGCGGGCGGCGCGCAGGGCCGGGAACAGTCCGCCGAGCAGGCCGATCAGGCAGGCCAGGCCGACGCCCTCGACCAGCAACTGCGGGGTCACCCTGAACGCGAAGGCGACCTGGCTGAAGGTCTGGAAGTTGAGGGTCGAGACGGTGTAGCCGTTGAAGATCACGTAGGCCATGGCCGAGCCTAGACTGGCGCCGATGAACGCCAGCAAGACCGCCTCGGCCAGCACCGAAATCACCACCGGCGTGGCGCGAAAACCGATCGCCCGCAGGGTGGCGATCTCCAGGCTGCGGGTCGAGACCGCCGCGTACATGGTGTTGAGGGCGCCGAAGACGGCGCCGACCGCCATGATGCCGGCCACCGAGTAGCCCAGGACCGTGATGAATTTCTCCAGTGCCACCGAGCGCGAAGCGTAGTAGTCGGGGACGCGCTGCACGCTGACGTTGAGGCGCGGGTCGTCGGCGATATGCTGCTCGAACGCCCTGAAGGTGGCCGGACGGTCGTCTGCCAGTTGCACGGTCACGGCAGCGTACAGCGGCGCGCGCAGCGCCTGGTGCAGGGCCGTGACGTCCACCCACAGCTCGGATTCGTGGACATCGCCGCCGGATTCGAACACGCCCACGATCAGCCAGGCGCCGTCGCGGATATCCACACGCTGCCCGATCTGCATGTCGGCGTACTGGTCGAGCGCGCCGCGCCCGACCACCACCTCGCGCTTGCCGCGCTCGAACATGCGTCCGGCCACGATGCGCGCCTCCGGGCGCACCCGGAACACGTCCGGCGTGGTGCCGCGCACCACCACGTTGGCGCCGGACTCGGCACCGCGCTTGCGCACGTCCGACAGGATGTAGCGTTCGGCGATGGCAATGGGCCGGTCCTGGGCATCGCGGCGGATGCCGGGCAGGTCGCGCACGATGTTCCAGACCTCGATGTTGAGCACGCTGGCGAGTTCGTCGTTCGAGCCGGCGCGCATCACCATCGCGCGGTCGGCGCGCCCGGTGGAGGCCAACGTGGTCTTGAAGCCCTCGGCCATCGCCAGCAGGGCGATCAGCACGCCGACCACGCCACCGATGCCGACCACGATCACCAGCGAGCTGCCCAGCCGCGCGGGGATCGCGCGCAGGTTGATCAGAGTGATGGCCAGGATCTGCGCCAGCATGGCTGTCAGTGCCCGCCCAGGGCCTGGACGATGTCCAGGCGTTGCGCGCGCAGGGCCGGTGGCACACCCACCAGCAGCGCCAGTCCGGAGGCGATGCCCAGGCCCTGCAGCCAGGCCTGCGGACCCAGGGTCATGCCTGCAAAGCCGCCCGGAAGGTGGGGCACCAGCAGCGGAATCAGCAGGCCGGTCAGTCCGATGCCGATCGCCGCCGACAGCAGGCACAGCGTCACCGATTCGGCCAGCACCAGTGCCAGCAGCTGGTGGCCGGCAAATCCCAAGGTCTTGAGCACGGCCAGCTCGGGAATGCGCTCGCGCACGCTCTGCATCATGGTGTTGCCGGTGAGCAGCAACAGGGTGAACAGCACGGCGCCCATGATCGAGCTGATGATGAAGCCGATGTCGCCGAGCTGCTTGAGAAAGGCCTGGTTGAAGGCCTTCTCGGTCTGGCTGCGGGTCGGAAACGGCGAGTTGGCAAACTGCTCGTCGACGGCCCTGCCGACCGCGACGGCATCGGCACCCGACTCGATCTCGCTGACGAACCAGCCGACCATACCCCTGCCGAAACGCCGCGCCTCGTCGAAGTAGGTGTAGGGCAGCAGCATCATCTCGTACTGGCCGCGCTCGCGCGGGTTGCGGGTGTCGAAGATGCCGACCAGGTCGAATTCCCAGGCGTTGCCGTTATCTTTCTGCGGCCAGATGGTGGCGCGGATCGGCACCCGGTCGCCCACCGACCAGCCGAACCGGTCTGCCAGGGTGCGCGCCACCACCGCGCCGGACCGGTTCAGGCGCAGCGCCTCGCGCTGCTCGGCAGGCAGGACCAGTTCGGGGTACAGCGCCAGATAGGTCTGGACGTCCGTGACGAACTGCGGGAAGAAGTTGCGCTCGGTCTGGTACACACCGCCGAACCAGGACGCATGCGTGGCGCGGGACACCCCTTCGATGTTGAGGATCTGCTGGTAATGGCCGTAGGGCAGGAGCTGGGTCAGGGAGTATTTCCCGGTCGTGATCAGCCGATCACTGCCGGACAGCTCCACCCCCGAATTCAGCGCCTGGTTGAATGCGTTGAGCAGCCCGAACAGAAGGAACGACACCGCGATCGAAAGCCCGGTGAAGATCGTCCGCGGCTTGCGGCGCCACAGCGCGGCCCACAGCAGCGGCAGGTATTTCATGGGCCCTGATGCTCCACGCCAACCAGCTGACCCTTGTCCAGATGAAGGCGGTGCGTGGCGAACTCCGCCGCCTTGGGGTCGTGTGTGACCATGATGATGGTCTTGCCGTGTTCGCGGTTGAGTTCCTGCAGCAGGGTCAGGACCTCGTCGGCAGTCTTGCGGTCCAGGTCGCCGGTGGGCTCGTCGCAGACCAGTAGGGTCGGGTCGGCCACCAGTGCGCGGGCAATCGCCACACGCTGCGCCTGACCGCCCGACAGCTCGGTGGGCCGATGGCGGGCCCTGTCGGCCAGGCCGACCACCGCCAGCGCCGCGGCAACATGGCGCGCGCGCTGCGCCGAGTTCAGGCCGGTCAGGAGTAACGGCAGTTCGACATTGCGCGCGGCGCTGAGCACCGGCAGCAGGTTGTAGAACTGGAACACGAAGCCGACGTTGCGCGCACGCCAGTTGGCGAGCTGCCCGGAGGACAGGGGTTCGAGTGCCTGACCATCGACGATCACGCTGCCGCTGCTGGCCCGATCCAGACCGCCGATCAGGTTGAGCAAGGTGGTCTTGCCGGAGCCGGAGGGGCCCATCAGCGCCAGGAAATCGCCGGCCTGAATCTCCAGGTCCAGTGCGTGCAGCACCGGCACCGATTGCCCGCCGCGACGGTAGTGCTTGCAGACCTGGCGCAGTTCGATCAGCGGGCGCATGGACACGTCCCGGCGGCGGCTCAGGGAATCTGCGCGGATACGCGGCTGCCGTCGCGCAGGCGCGCCAGTTCGCTGGCCGCCAGGGTCTCGTTGCCGTCGAGGCCGGAAACGATTTCCACACGATCATCACGGCGCTCGCCAAGGCCGACCACCCGGCGCTGTACCTGCTCGTCTTTCACCACGTAGACCACGTCCTGGTCCTGCTCGCGTCTCAACGCGCGCGCCGCGATCCAGATGCGCCGTGCCGCCGCCGGCTTTGCCCCGACATCGATGGGTGGCGCCAGGAAGCTGACCCGTGCGCCCATCTCGGGCAGCACCCGCGCGTCGGTCTGCCCGAGTCCGATGCGCACCTTGACTGTGGCCTTGCTGCGGTCGGCGGTGGGAATCACCGCGATCACCTTGGAAGGGATCTGCCAGTCCGGATAGGCGTTGAGCGTGGTCAGCGCCGGCTGTCCGGCGCTGACGCGGTTGATGAAGTTCTCGTTGACGTCGACCTCCACCTCCAGCGAGTCCATGTCGACCAGCGTGCCGATGCCGGTGCGGGTGCCGTCGCCACCGGCCGACAACGGCGAGATCATCTCGCCCGGTTGTGCGTTCTTGACCGTGATGACACCGGCAAACGGTGCGCGCACGACGCTGTCATCGAGTTGCCGGGCCTGCACCGCCACATTGCGCTCGGCCACATTGACGTTGCTGCGCGTGCTGGCCAGGCGCGCGCGCAGGGTGTCGACCTCTGCCTGCGCGGTGTCGCGCGCCGAGGCGCTGAGCAGTTGGCGTTCGGCCAGTTCGCGGGTGCGCTGCAGGTTGCGCTCGGCCTCGGAAAGCTGCACCCGTACCTCCGCCAGCTGGGCGGCTGCGGCCTCGCGCTGGGCGCGTGCCAGTTCGAGCTGGGCGCGCAGGTTGGTGTCGTCGATACGGGCCAGCACCTCGCCCTGTTCGACGCGCGAGCCCTCCTCGATCAGCAGTTCCACCACTTTGCCGGTGAGCTTGGAGGACACCGTGGCCCGGCGTCTGGCGACCACGTAGCCGGACGCTTCGAGCACCGAACTGCCGGCCGGGGCGACACCGCCTTCGATGGTCGGGGTCAGCGTTTCGATCACCTGCGGCGAGCCCGGACGCAGCCACAGGACGGCCGCGACGACCGCCGCCGCGAGTACCAGCCATCCCCATCGCCGCCACCAGGCTGCGCCGGGCGCGCCGGGCCCTGAATCGCGATCGATCTTCAGGCTGCGCAGTAACTCGGACTTGTCTTGCATCCGTTCGATAGATGAGCCGTCGGGCGTTGGTGTCTGCCGGGCCGGAGCCCGGGCGGCGGGTCCGCGCCTGTGGCGGGCCCGGATGCCGGCCGCGGTCGAGCATATCCGCTGGCGGCCAATAAGGAGTCAGGGCGACAGGTTAAGGGTTCCGACCTGGCCGGCCCGGAGTTCGACATCGACCGGCGTGCCGACGAAATCGAGAGTCGGGTCGGCCAGATCGGCACCGTCCTCGAACTCGCCGTCGCAGGTCAGCGCCACGGTGTAGGTGCCGGCCGGCAACACGCCGATCCGGTAGAAGGCCGGCGCCTGCTGAATCTGAACCGGCGCCGTGGCATAGGGCTCGGCAGCCACGCCGTCGCGCTCGTCGGGTTCGACGTCAGGGCCCTCGAACAGATAGACCGCCGCGCCCAGACCGCAGTCGGGACCGGCCAGCAGCAGCGGGCTGATCTCGCCCTGCAGGATGGCGCCTTCGCCGGCACGGATCGCGCGCAGTACCGGCCGCAGGCGGTAGCGATCATCGTTCAGGCGTGCCAGCGACAGGCGCAGGTCCAGCGCCAGTTCCAGCGCAATGTTGCGATCGTCCTCGATCCGGAACGCCAGTGGCGCAAACCCGGATGTCGTCGTCGTCTCGATCGGGAACACGCCGCCGTCGAGGGCCTGGAGCTCGGCACCCTCACCGTCGAGGCGAAGCTGCAGGCCGTTGTAGTCGCCCTCGTCGACGCTGCGATTGACGATCAGGCCGTAGGGCCGGTCGAGGTCGAACTGCAGCAGGTCGACGGCAATCGGGTCGTCGAAATCCAGGGCAATGACCTGGCCATCGGTGCGCCGCAGCGTCAGGCCGTCCAGCGGCAGCGTGACGCGCTGCGCGGTATCCGGCGGGTCGGCCGACAGGCTGACGTCGAATGCCGACTCGCAGGCGCTCAGGGCCGGCAACACCAGCGCCAGTCCCAGGCGGACCAAGATGTGCAACCGATGGATCGGCAGGTGTGTCCGTATCATGATCATGGGAGCGCGAAGCGAGACGACACGCGAGCCGGGTGTGGTATCCGGCGATTCACTCGATGAAGTCGCCAGCCTTTGAAAGGCGCCAGTCTCTTCTCGGGTCTGACGAGGCGCGTTGACTAGGCATGATGGTG
>JAJFJX010000365.1 GCA_021773655.1 Panacagrimonas sp. | reverse complement strand
GGGTCAGGATCGGTGTTTCCACATCGACGAAACCCTGCTCGTCCATGTAGTTGCGGATACGGCGGATGACGTCGTGGCGCAGCCGCAGGTTCTTCTGCAGGGCCGGGCGGCGCAGGTCGACGTAACGGAACTTGAGGCGGGTGTCCTCGCCGACGTGGTCGTCATCGAGCTGGAACGGCGGCGTCTGCGCGCTGTTGAGCAACTCGGCCGACTTGGCCAGCACTTCGATCCTGCCGGTGGTCAGGTTCGGGTTTTCGGTGCCCGCCGGGCGTGGCCGCACCCGGCCGGTGATCCTGACCACGTACTCGGAACGGAACCGGTCGGCCAGGGCAAAGGCCTCGACGGTGTCCGGGTCGAATACGCACTGCAGCAGTCCCTCGCGGTCACGCAGGTCGATGAAGATGACGCCACCGTGATCGCGGCGCCGGTGCACCCAGCCGCAGACCGAGACGGTTTCGCCGGTCAAGGCTTCGGTGACCTGACCGCAATAATGGGAACGCATGGAGGTTGAACGGGCAAAAAAGAGTCGCGGATTGTAGCCGCGACCTGCCGGGCGTGCTTGCCAGACGCGCCGTTGCGCGGCCGGCGCATCGTGTGATCGGCCTTCAGCTTCCGGCCGAGGGTGCCGGCGACGATGCAGGTCCGACCTTGGCTTCCGGCTTGGCCGCTGCCTTGGCCGCCGGCTTGGCATCGGCCTTGGGCGCCGAACCGGATTCACCCCTGGATTCGGACTTGTCGGTGGCCTTGCCGTCGGCGGCAGCCGGCCTGGCGTCGCCATTGCTGTCGCCCGCCAGGTTGCGTTTGCCGCTGGACTTGAAGTCGGTCTCGTACCACCCCTCGCCTTTCAGGCGAAAGCCGGCGGCGGAGATCAGCTTGCTCAGACCCGGCGCACCGCAGCTCGGACAGTCGACGGGGGCCGGGTCGGCCAGCCGGTGACTGATCTCGGAGACCTCGCCGCAGGCAGCGCAACCGTATTCGTAGAGTGGCATGTCGATCTGTCTCAGTTTGCGGGATGCGCTGGCAATGGGGGCCGGGACTGGACTTTCAAGATGCCGACCCTGCGCGCACCACGATACCGGATCGCCGCGCGACAGACCCGCGAAGGGTTTCAGCGCGCGCCGCCACGGTCGGTGCGCAGCAGTCCGTCGTCAAAGACCAGCGCGCGCCGCTTCTTGCCGAGACCGTAGAACCAGGTTTCGGTCCCGGTGCGGCGATCGATCTCATCGGGGCTGCCCAGGGCACGCCGCACGTGGTCGGGCGTCATGCCCTTGAGCGTGCGGTGGTCGCGGATCGCGGCCTCGAAGCGCTCGGCCTGCGCCTTTTCATCGCGATACTGCTCAAGCCAGAGGGCGTTGTCCCGTGAGCGCGATTCGCGCGCCCGCGAACGGCGCTCGTCGTAGGCCTCCACCAGATCTGCCGACTCGCCGGCCGGAATCCGGCCCAGCGGCGGCATTTCGTGCGGCCTCGCTCCGGCGGCGCAGGGCCGGTCCGTGAACACGGTGCGGCCCTCGACCTGGCAACGGTAGACCTCGGCGTGCAGTCCTGCGGGAAATCCCCAGGAAACCGCCAGGACCGCGCACAGCAGGATCCGGCATGCGGGCATGACCTGCCTCCTTGCGTACGGCCACGAGCATACGCCGCGACCCGATGCGTTCAAGCGCGGGCAGACGCAGGACCGACACTGGGCGATAATCGCCGACCGCCCCCAGCAGACCTCCGACCGCCGTGGCCCAGTACGTCTACACGATGAACCGGGTGGGCAAGATCGTGCCCCCCAAGAAGGAAATCCTTCGCAACATCTCCCTGTCGTTCTACCCCGGCGCCAAGATCGGCGTGCTGGGCTACAACGGTGCCGGCAAATCCACGCTGCTCAAGATCATGGCCGGCATCGACCCGGACTTCGTCGGCGAGGCGCGGCCGCAGCCGGGCCTGAAGATGGGCTACCTGCCGCAGGAGCCGCAGCTGGATCCGGCCAAGAACGTACGCGACAACGTAATGGAGGCGCTGGCCGAGGTCACCCAGGTGCAGGCCCAGCTCGACGCCGTGTACGCCGCCTACGCCGAAGAGGGCGCAGACTTCGACAAGCTCGCCGAGCGCCAGGCCGAGCTCGAGACCCGTCTGGCCAACAGCGGCGGCGACAACCTCGATGTGGTGCTCGACAAGGCCGGCGAAGCCCTCAACCTGCCGCCCTGGGATGCCGACGTCACCACCCTGTCCGGCGGTGAACGCCGCCGCGTGGCGCTGTGCCGGCTGCTGCTGTCCAAGCCGGACATGATCCTGCTGGATGAACCCACCAACCACCTCGACGCCGAGTCAGTGGCCTGGCTGGAGAAATTCCTCAAGGACTTCCCCGGCACCATCATCGCGGTCACCCATGACCGGTATTTTCTCGACAACGTCGCCGGCTGGATTCTGGAACTCGACCGTGGCCACGGCATTCCCTGGCAGGGCAACTATTCGAGCTGGCTGGAGCAGAAACAGACGCGCCTGGAGACCGAGCAGAAGCAGGAAGACGCCCACTCCAGGGCGATGAAGGAAGAACTGGAATGGGTGCGCAAGAACCCCAAGGGCCGTCAGTCCAAGTCCAAGGCCCGCCTCAAGGCCTACGAGGAGATGGCCAGCCAGGAATTCCAGAAGCGCGCCGAGACCCGCGAGTTGTACATCCCGCCCGGCCCGCGCCTGGGCGACGTGGTGATCGAGGTGCAGGACGTGGCCAAGAAGTACGGCGACCGCACGCTCTACCAGGGCCTGACGTTCGGCGTGCCCAAGGGCGCCATCGTCGGCATCATCGGCGCCAACGGCCGCGGCAAGACCACGCTGTTCCGCATGCTGCTCGGCCAGGAACAGCCCGACGCCGGCCACATCACCATCGGCGAGACCGTCAGGCTGGCCTATGTCGACCAGAGTCGCGACGCACTGTCCGGCGACAAGACCGTGTTCGAGGAAATCTCCGGCGGCAACGACATCATCCGCGCCGGCAGTTTCGAAATGCCCGCGCGGGCCTACATCGGCCGCTTCAACTTCAAGGGCGAGTCGCAGCAGAAGCGGGTCAAGGACCTGTCCGGCGGCGAACGCAACCGTCTGCACCTGGCCAAGCTGCTGCTGTCCGGCGGCAACGTGCTGCTGCTCGACGAGCCCACCAACGATCTGGACGTTGAAACCCTGCGCGCGCTCGAAGAGGCGCTGCTGGAGTTCTCCGGCTGCGCGCTGGTGATCTCGCATGACCGCTGGTTTCTGGACCGCGTCGCCACCCACATCCTGGCATTCGAGGACTCCGGCGAAATCGTCTACCAGGAAGGCAACTACCGAGAGTACGAGGACGACTTCCGCAAGCGCACCGGCTCCGAGCCCGGCGTGAACCGCAAGGCGCGGCACAAGAAGCTGGCCTGATCGGCAGGCCCTGGGCAGGATGCCGGCCGTGTCGGCATCGGGGGTTTTCCCATGGCCAGGCCCGGCATCCGCGTCCGAAAGCCGAGCCACGACACCGTCGAAACCCCGCGCCGTCACGAGGCGTGTTCGGCGCCGCATCGGGCGGCGGAACCGGGCGGCGGAACCGGGCGACTAATTCAGGCGGCGAATGAGTTTCGGGGCGCTCCCCCCAAAGGCGCTGAGACGCCCAAGGCTGAGCGCGGGAAGTTCGCCGGGCCGCAGCGCCGGCGCCGCCTCGCCGGTTGCGGCGGTCGTGCGTGGCCGGACGGCACGCCCGGGATCCGGGCCGTGCGCGAGTACCGCCGAGGGCCGAGGCATCGGCCCGATCCCCGGCGGCCGAGGGTCCGCAGAACCCGGGCCCGGGACAGATGGCAAACTGCTGCAATACGAAGCCGAATCAGCAAACACCGGGCGCGTGCCGTCGGAGCCGTACATGAGTCTTTGCGCGCATCCTCACATCGACCTCAACGCCGATCTCGGCGAAGGCTACGGCCGCTGGACCCTGGGCGACGACGAGGCGCTGCTGGACGTGGTCACCAGCGCCAACCTCGCCTGCGGGTTTCACGCCGGCGATCCGGTCATCATGCGCCGCACCTGCCGGGCGGCCGAACGCCGCGGGGTGCGCATCGGCGCGCAGGTCTCCTACCGCGACCTGGCCGGCTTCGGCCGCCGCGAGATGGAGATTGAGCCCGATGAACTTTCGGCCGAGGTGCTCTACCAGATCGGTGCATTGTCGGCATTCGGCGAGGTGGCCTACGTCAAGGCGCACGGAGCGCTCTACAACCGCTGCATGCGCGATCCGGTGCAGGCCGGCGCCGTGGTGGCCGCGGTGAAGGCCTGGCGCCAGCCGCTGCCCCTGCTCGGACTGCCGGATTCCGAGCTGCTGCGGCTGGCCTCGGAACACGGCGTCGTGGGCGTGCCCGAGGGGTACGCCGACCGCACTTACGACGACCACGGCCGGCTGCGGCCCCGCGGTGCGCCCGGTGCCGTCATCCACGACGCCGGGATGGCGGCCGACAGCGCGCTGCGACTGGCCCGCAGCGGCCGGGTCCGGACCCTGTGCGTGCACGGTGACACGCCTGGCGCGGTGGCCCTGGCGCGGCAGGTCCGCGCTCGCCTGGTGGCCGAGGGTCTGCGCCTGCAGGCATTTGCCTCTGCCGGTCGCAGACATGAAATGACATGACATGACATGACATGACCCGGCCCGCCCCGCACATGAACTGCCTGGCCGCTGGCCGCCAGGGACTGCTGGTGGAGCTGCGCGATCCCGCGGACGTGATGCGGCTCTATGCAGAACTGCGGCGCAGGCGCCCGGCCGGCATCGTCGACATCGTGCCGGCGGCGCGCACGGTGCTGCTCACCGGTCCCTGCGCGCGTGAACTGGCCGAAGCACTGCCCGCATGGCCGTTGCCCGAACCGGTCGCGATGGAGACCTCGCAGCTCGAGATTCCGGTGGTCTACGACGGCGCCGATCTGGCCGAGGTGGCCGAAGGCTGCGGCCTTTCGGTGGCGCAACTCGTCGAATGCCATGCGCAAGCCCGATACCGGGTCGCGTTCTGCGGATTCATGCCCGGATTCGGCTACCTGGAGGGCCTGCCCCCAGCCTTGCACCGACCGCGACGCGACACCCCGCGCACGCAGGTCCCGGCCGGTTCGGTGGCCATCGCGGGCCGCTACGCCGGCGTCTATCCGCGCGCCTCGCCCGGCGGCTGGCACCTGCTGGGGCGCACCGCGCTGGAACTGTGGAACCCGCAACGCCAGCCGCCCGCGCGGCTGAGCCCGGGCACGTCGGTTCGCTTTGTGCCGGTGGCACCATGATCCGCGTGCTCAAGGCCGGGCCGCTGACCACGGTGCAGGATCTGGGTCGCCCCGGCTACGGGCATCTTGCGGTTCCCTGCTCGGGCGCAGCCGATCGTGGTGCGCTGATCCGCGCCAACCGCAGGGTCGGAAATTTCGACGGCGCCGCGGGCCTGGAGATGACCCTCAGCGGCGGGCGCTTCGAGTTCCAGGCCCCGACCGTGATTGCGCTCTGTGGTGCGCAGATGCCGGCCACCCTGGACCGGATCGCGGTCGCCGCCGACACCGCGATTCGCGTTGCCGCCGGCCAGATCCTGGACGTGGGCGCGGCGCGACTCGGCGTACGCGGCTACCTGGCGGTGGCCGGCGGCATTCGTGCCCGGACGGTGCTGGGCAGCCGGTCCACCGACCTGTTGACCGGCCTGGGGCCGGCGCCGCTGCGCGCGGCCGATGTGCTTGAAACCGACACGCTGTACGCCCTGCCCCCGCAACCTCCCGCGGCCGCGGCGCCGCTGCAGACGCACCTGGTACTGCGCTACTGCGCCGGGCCGCGTCACCAGCGGTTCGCACCGACGGCGCTCGATCACCTCCGCGGTGCGCCCTACACGGTCAGCCCGCACAGCAACCGCATCGGCGTACGCCTGCAGGGCGCGGCGCTGGCCCAACCCGAGGGCGACGAACAAGACAGCGAAGGCCTGCAGCCCGGGGCGATACAGGTGCCGACCTCAGGACAACCGCTGGTGTTTCTCTACGACCATCCGGTGACCGGCGGCTACCCGGTGATCGGTGTGGTGCTGGCCGAGGATCTGTCAGGGCTGGCCCAGGCCCGCCCGGGCAGTACCCTGGAGTTCGAACGTGTCGAGGATTGAGATGCCGGCCTGCGCGGCACCTTCGCCGCAGCATTGCAGTCCCGCGTTACCCCGCCCGAAGTGACTGAGCGGTCGCGCGCTCCCGCAAGTGCCTCTACAAGTTTCTTGAAGGGACACTTGCGTGCGCCTGCACGGCAGGCAGCAGCGCCGGGGGACGGCGGCGGCAGGGGCGATTCGCGTGGCGTACAACCTCAGCGCTGATCGCGCAGCGCGCCGGTGCGCAAACGCAGGCCGTTGAGGCGGATGAAACCCTCGGCGTCCTTCTGGTTGTGCGAAACGCCCCACCCGACGGGGCCCCTACGCGACAGCGAAGGGTCGGCGGCAGGGGCGATTCGCGTGGCGTACAACCTCAGCGCTGATCGCGCAGCGCGCCGGTGCGCAGACGCAGGCCGTTGAGGCGGATGAAACCCTCGGCGTCCTTCTGGTTGTGCGAAACGCCCCACCCGACGGGGCCCCTACGC
>JAJFJX010000364.1 GCA_021773655.1 Panacagrimonas sp. | reverse complement strand
CGCGACATGGCCAGTGGCGCCAGTCCCGATCATTGTCTCGGCCGCATCGCTCGTACTTTCTATAGCCGTGGCAGTACTCGCGTTGCGTTGGCGCAGCCTCTCACTGGCTGCAAAGCGAGCTGGGGTCATCACGAGCATGGTCGCAGCAGGAATTTCACTCAGGCAGATCTCTGTGCAAGCGTATCCAGATACCTACCGCAGGTCTGTATCGCCTTATCTGACCGTTTCAATTGTCCAGGGGAAACGGCATTTTGAACAGTATTGCACTGCATGCCATGGCTCTGGAGGACTTGGTGACGGCCCCCTTGCGAACTCTCTGCCGGAACCGCCTGCCAACCTCAGTGAACCACACACGGCGCTTCACACTGCAGGTGACATGTTCTGGTGGCTGACCGAGGGCATTCCTGAAGGCGGAATGCCCGGCTTTGCTCGAATGATCGACGAACAGGCTCGATGGGACCTGATCAATTTTCTGAGGGCATTCTCGCAAGGCTTCGAGGCACGCCTTATCGGCAGCTCAATCGAGCCTGCACAGCCCTGGCTCGGAGCACCCAACTTTTACTTTGAGGCTGTCGACGGAGAGCCACGGGAGCTGAAAGACTTTCGCGGCAACAGCAATGTGTTGCTGGTCTTTCCTGGTTCGAGCGACATCGGCCTGATGACCCAGCGGACACGTGCTTTGGCCGATGCGCGAAACCTGTTGCAATCCGTGAGGACCGAGGTGCTGGTTGTGCGATCAGAGCCGGACGTAGATTTGCAGGCCGATCTGATTTATGTGCAGACCGGTGCCGACGAAATTCGGGAAGCTTATGATCTCTTGTCGCGAACAGTGTTTGATCGGGGTGATGGCAGGAGCCTGGGAATGAGCAGGCAGCATATGGAATTCCTCATCGACCGGTTCGGGTACATTCGGGCCCGCTGGATTGCTGACGATCAATCAGAGGGATGGAGGAGTATCGAGCGCTTGAGGCAGGAAGCGGTTCGATTGAATGAGGAACCGAGAATACGTCCTCCTCCTGAAGACCATGTTCACTGATCCTCCCAATTCCAGTTGCCAATTCCAGGTGTAAAACCGTTTCAGGAACGTCCAAGTGAAACTTCCAGTTAGTACAGCCTTGAGTTTTCTATTGCTGCTCTCTGTGGTCGCCGGGGCAAGCGCAGTCCATGCGCATGGCGCCCATGAGCACCACCACCAGGCTTCGGAGCCTGACGCCAAGACAATGGCTGCTCCTTCGGAGGTTCCGTCGCTGAAAATTATCATGCCCGAAGCAGGCGATGTCGTTGGCAGTCAGCTTGCGGTGATATTTGAAACCGACGCGAACCTGTCAGAAACGACGATGAGCGCTCCGATCATCGGTGTACATCTGCATGTTGGATACGACGATGTTTCTTTGATGCCGACGCTTCAGCAACTGATCGGGCTTGGTAAAAGCCGTTATCTGTATTTGTTCGACCTGCCGGCGAAAGCAGGCGCGAAGACGCTTCGCGTTTATTGGTCTGATGCTCAACACAGGACGATCGAAAACACGGTGCAGGAAGTTCCGGTGGTCATCGAGCCGTTGTCGACCGAATAGATTCGGACTTGTCGATCACTCTGTACGACCCATTGGTGAACGGAGCCTCCGCCGGATGCATTTATTCACGAGAGCTCTCCGGGGCGCTGCACCCGAACTTTGGTCCGCCTGAAGTGCTCTGGAATGAGGGCACGGTAATTGGTTGCTGCCATCAAGGCTGAGGTGGCGGGGCGACGGGCGTGCTTATGCCAATGCTCGTGCTCATACTCGCCAACTGTCATCCGGTGCGCGACGTAAGCCAGACACGCTTAAGCAGGCGCGCTTGCGCTAGGCTCCTGAACTTGTCCGGATGCAGCTGACGGGGAGCGCGCATGAGAATCGGAATTCTGGGTTCGGGCGATGTCGCCAGAACCCTTGCTGCGGGTCTTTTGCGCCATGGGCATGAAGTGCTGCTCGGAACCCGCAATCCGGTGCGCCTGCGCGACTGGCTCAAGGCCCACGCCCGCAGCAGCGCCGGCAGTTTTGCCGATGCTGCGCGCTTCGGTGACGTGGTGCTGCTGGCGGTGCGCGGTTCGGTGGCAAACAAGGCGCTGCGTCTGGCCGGTACCAGCCATCTGCTCAACAAGGTGGTGGTCGACGCCTGCAACCCGATCGCCGACCAGGCCCCGGTCAATGGCGTGTTGCGTTTCTTCACCGGACTTGATGATTCCCTGATGGAGCGTTTGCAGAAGGAATTTTCCGTGGTCCGTTTCGTCAAGGCCTTCAACAGCGTCGGCCATGCGCAGATGGTAAACCCAGACCTGCCGGGCGGTCCCCCGAGCATGTTCATCTGCGGCAACGATGCCGATGCCAAGCGCACGGTGAGCGGGCTTGTTGCCCAGCTCGGCTGGCAGGCCGAGGACATGGGCGGTGTCGAGGCCGCGCGCGCCATCGAACCGCTGTGCATGCTGTGGTGTATTCCTCTGCTGCGTGGCGAAGGCTCCGGGCATGCATTCAAGATGCTGCGTGCGTGAATCTTCCCGGCGGCCAGCCCACGATGCCGAACGCCTGTTTTGTTGCCAGTCTGACGATGCCTTGCACGTTGCTTGTGGCGGTTGCAGTCCCGTCGATCCCCAGCGGAGCATGGAGACTTCCAAGCCCGATGCTGCGTTCGAGTGCGCGCCATTCGAACACCCGGTGCGGGAACCGGTGCTGCTTCCGGACAACTGTACGATCACCATCGCCGACCCCGGCAACGAATCGCCGGACGCACCCGCGCAGCAGTGATCGACAGCACCCGGGCCGTTTTCCGTCGCGCGGCATACTGGCCAGACTCCACTTCGGCGCACCGGCATGAAGACCTACCGCTACTACGACTTCCTGGTCGCCGGCCTGGTGGCGGTGCTGCTGTGCTCCAACCTGATCGGACCGGGAAAGGTCTGCACCCTGCACCTGCCGTGGATCGGAGAGCTCAACTTCGGCGCCGGCAATCTGTTCTTTCCCATCGGCTACATCTTTGCCGATGTACTCACCGAGGTATACGGCTACGCCCGCGCGCGGCGCGCGATCTGGGCCGGCTTCGGCGCCATGGTCTTCGCGAGCTTCATGTCGTTCGTGGTGGTGAGCATGCCGCCGGCCACCAACGAGCCATGGAACGACACCCTGCAGCCGGCGCTGGAAGTGGTGTTCGGCAACACCTGGCGCATCGTTGCCGCCAGCATCCTGGCGTACTGG
>JAJFJX010000363.1 GCA_021773655.1 Panacagrimonas sp. | reverse complement strand
GCCCCGGTGCACGTGCACGGCGAATCCGGCACCGGCAAGGAGCTGGTGGCGCGCGCGATCCACACCCGTGGCCCGCGTGCCCGCGCACCGTTCGTGCCGGTCAACTGCGGCGCCATCCCCTCCGAGCTGATGGAAAGCGAGTTCTTCGGGCATCTCAAGGGCGCCTTCACCGGCGCGCTGCGCGACAAGGCCGGCCTGTTCCAGGCGGCCGAGGGCGGCACGCTGTTTCTCGACGAGATTGCCGACCTGCCGCTGGCGATGCAGGTCAAGCTGCTGCGCGCGATCCAGGAGCGCGCGATCCGTCCGGTCGGCGCCGAAGCCGAGATCCCGGTCAACGTGCGCCTGATCTCCGCCACCCATCGAAACCTCGGCGAGCTGGTGGCGCGGGGTGCCTTTCGCCAGGACCTGTACTACCGCATCAACGTGATCGAGGTGCATACCCCACCGTTGCGCGAGCGCGGCCAGGACATCGCCATGCTGGCCGAGCACCTGCTCCGTCGCCTGTCCGCACAGGCGCGCCTGGAGCCGGCGCCGGCGCTCGAACGGCAGGCGCTGGAGGCGCTGCTCGACTACGACTTTCCCGGCAACGTGCGCGAGCTGGAAAACATCCTGGAACGCGCCCTGACCCTGTGCGACGGCCGCAGCATCGCCTCGGCGGACCTGCAATTGCGCCAGATGCCGGCGGCGGTGCCTGCCAACGTCACCGGTCGGGCCGATGTGCCCGCAACGCCCGCGGCAACAACGCCGGCCGGACTCGACGACCGGGTCGAGGAAATGGAGCGCCGCGCCATCATGGAGGCGCTGGAAAAGACCCGCTACAACAAGACCAAGGCCGCCGCCCTGCTCGGTTTGACGTTCCGGCAACTTCGCTACAAGGTCAAGAAACTTCAACTCGAATGATGTCCTCCATGCGCGCTCGCGGTTTCCGGTCTGTGCCGGCCCTCATTCTTGCCCTGGGCCTGGCGGCCTGCGGCGAGCCACCATCGGCACCGGCAGAGGTCGTCGCCGTCACCCCCGTGGCGCCGGTACCGGCGCCGGCCAGCGCCGGGACGCGCCTGCAGGTGCTGTTCGAACAGACCTGGCAGCGGCGTCTTGCCGAGGATCCGGCCTGGGCCACCCGCCTGGGCGTACATCGCCACAATGATCGCTGGGAGGATCTGAGCGCCGGCGCGCTGGAGGCCTCGCACGCCCAGGACCGGCAAGCGCTGGAGCGGCTGGAAGCGATCCCGCGCGAGGATCTCAGCGCGGCCCGCCAGCTCGACTACGACCTGTTCGCCCATGACCTGAAGGATCGCATCGACGGTTACGCTCTGGGCGCGCACCTGACGCCGCTGACGCCGCTGCAAGGCATCCAGCTGCGCGCGAACATCGTCGCCGTCACCCCATTTGCCAGCCTGCAGGACTACGAGAACTGGCTGGCGCGCCTGCAGGCGCTCGACGGCCTGGTCGATCAGACCATCGAGGTGCTGGCCCAGGGCATCGGGCAGGGACGCCTTCCGCCGCAGATGGTGATGCGGCGGGTGCTGCCGCAATTGCAGGCGCTGCAGACCGAGAAGGTCCAGGACAGTCCCTGGTATGCGCCGTTCGGTGACATGCCCGAGACCATCGACGCGCAGGTCCGGACACAGCTCGACCTCGCCGCGCGGTCGGTGATCGGCGAGATCGTCAACCCCGCGTTCGCCCGCCTGCACACCTTCGTGGAAAAGCGCTACCTGCCCGCTTGCCCGGAGGCCGAGGTCGGCGTGTCGGCGCAGCCGCGCGGCTCCGAGCTGTACGCCTGGCAAGTGCGGCACCACACCAGCAGCACGCTGACGCCGGAACAGATCCATGAACTGGGTTTGCGCGAGGTCGCGCGCATCGGCGAGCAGATCAACGCCATGATGCGATCAGCCAGCCACCAGGGCACCATCGCCCGCTTCAAGAAGAAACTCGGCTGGAACCCGCGCTACCGGCACGACGACCAAACGGCCCTGCTGGTTGCCTATCGCGACATCGCCAAGCGCATCGACCCGCTGCTGCCACGCCTGTTCGGGCACCTTCCGCGCACGCCCTACGGCGTGCAAGCGATCGACGAGCGGTCGGCCCCCTCGGCGCCAGCCTCCTTCTACCAACCGCCCGCCGCCGATGGTTCACGCGCGGGCTATTTCCACGTCAACACCCATCTGCCCAAGTCGCGCCCGATCTGGGAGATGGAGGCGCGGACCGCACACGAGGCGGTTCCGGGGCGCCACCTGCAGGTCGCGCTGGCGCAGGAGCTGGACAACCTCCCGGATTTCCGCCGCCTTGGACTGGACTTCCCCGCCTTTACCGAGGGCTGGGCGCTGTACGCCGAATCGCTGGGCACGGAGCTCGGCCTGTACCAGGATTTCAGCTCACGCTTCGGGCGCCTGACCTTCGAGATGTGGCGAGCCGTGCATTTGGTGGTGGACACCGGACTGCACATCAAGGGCTGGAGCCGCCAGCGCGCGCTCACTTACTTCGCCGAGCGCGCGCCGAAAACCAAGGACGAGGTTGCGATGGAAGTCGACCGCTACCTGGCCATGCCCGGCCTGGCGCTGGCCGACAAGATCGGCGAACTCAAGATCCAGGAACTGCGCGGGCAGGCGCAGGCGCAGCTCGGCGAGACCTTCGACCAGCGCGGATTCCACGACACCGTGCTCGGCCAGGGTGCGCTGCCGCTGCCGCTGCTGGAGCGTCAGGTACAGGCCTGGGTTCGAGAGCAGTCCGGCACCACACCGCCGCGGCCGGCTGGCGACGCCGCTCAGCCCAGTTCGTAGATCAGGATCGAGCGGCCCTGGCTGGCGATGATGCCGTCCTCTTCGAGTTTCTTGAGGACGCGGCCGGCCATCTCGCGCGAACAGCCGACGATGCGGGCCAGTTCCTGCCGGCTGATCTTGATCACCGTGCCCTTGGCGTTGACCACGGCACCGGGCTTCTTGCACAACTCCAGCAGTTCGTGGGCCAGGCGCCCCGCAACATCCAGAAACGTCAGATCGCGGAGTCGGCGGCTGGTGTCGCGCAGGCGCGCGGCGAGCTGCCCGGCAACCTCGAACATGATCTCCGGCTGGTGGTGGACGAACTTGCGGAATGTGTCGAGCTCCACTTCGGCCACCAGGATGGGCGTGCGCGTGCGCACGATGGCGGTGCGCGTGGCCTGCTCTGGAAACAGGCACATCTCGCCGAAGAACTCGCCGGGGTTGAGATAGGCCAGCACCATCTCGCGGTCGCCTTCCTTGGTCAGCACGCTGACCGAGCCTTCCAGGATCAGGTACAGCGAACGCGGCGCGTCGCCCGCCTTGAGCACGTTGAACTTGGGCGGAAAGCTCCGCTTGCTCGAATACTCGATGAAGGCCCGGACTGCGGGTTTGTCGAACATCTGTCCTCCA
>JAJFJX010000362.1 GCA_021773655.1 Panacagrimonas sp. | reverse complement strand
AAACCACAGGATGGCGCCGCCCAGCCACCTGCGCGCGGCGCCGGCGGCACGGCTCAGCGCAAGGCCGGCGTCGTCGAGCTTGACGATGCCGGCCACCAGGCCATAGACGCCCACCGTCATCACTGCCGAGATCGCCACCAGCACGCCGAGCTGTCGCGTGAACCCGGCGCCGGCCACGGTGCCCAGCGAGATCACGATGATCTCCGCCGAAAGAATGAAATCGGTGCGGATGGCGCCACGGATCTTGTCGCGCTCGAAGGCCACCATGTCCACTGCCTGGTCGGCCAGCGCCCGCACATGTTCGTCGTGATGGGACTGGTCGTCGTCCGGCGGATGCAGCCAGCGGTGGGCGATCTTGTGGAATCCCTCGTAGCACAGGAAGGCGCCGCCGCTCATCAGCAGCGGCACCACCGCCCAGGGAATGAAGGTGCTGATGGCCAGCGCCGCCGGCACCAGAATCAGCTTGTTGAGCGCAGAACCCCTGGCCACTGCCCACACCACCGGCAGCTCGCGGTCGGCCTTCACGCCGGCGACCTGCTGGGCATTGAGTGCCAGGTCGTCTCCGAGCACGCCCGCGGTCTTGCGAGCGGCAACCTTGGTCATGGCGGCGACGTCGTCGAGCACCGAGGCGATATCGTCGATCAGGGTCAGCAGGCTGGCAGCGGCCATGGCAGCAACAGGTGAGCAGGACGCGAGAGTGTAGTGCCTGGCCTGGCCGGCGGCACCGGTTGCCGAGCCTGCCTGCAAACGGACAGACTTGCGGCCCGAACCGATCCCTCCCGCAACCCTCATGCAATGGCGAAACGACAGCCGTGCCTATGGCCTGCTCTCCATCGCAATGCACTGGCTGATGTTGCTGCTGCTGGTTGCGGTGTACGCCTGCATCGAGCTGCGCGTGCTGTTCGACAACGACAGCCCGCCACGCGAGGCGCTCAAGAGCTGGCATTTCACGCTGGGGCTGACGGTCTGGGTTCTGGTCTGGCTGCGACTGGCGTTTCGCCTCGGTCGGCCAAGGCCGTTGATCGTGCCCTCACCGCGGGCCTGGCAACTGACAATGGCGCAACTGATGCACGCGGCACTGTATGGACTGATGCTGGCCATGCCGCTGCTGGGCTGGCTGATGTTCAACGCCAACGACGCCAGCCCGCGATGGCTGTGGGTTGAACTGCCACGCCTGATCGCGCCGGACGAAGCCTTGGGCGCCCGGATCAAGTCGATTCACGTCAATATCGGTAAGGCCGGGTACGCCCTCATCGGCCTGCACACCGCCGTGGCCCTGACCCATCACTACGTCATGCGCGACAACACCCTGCGCCGCATGTGGCCGGGCGGCCACACCGACGCCCCAACCGGAGCCCCATCATGATTTCATGGCAACAGGCCCTGCAGCGCCTGCGCGACGGCAACCAGCGTTTCGTATCCGGCACGCCGCGTTTCGAGGCCGGCGACTCCCACGCCCGCAGGCGCGAGCTGGTCACCGGACAGAACCCGTTTGCCATCATTCTCGGCTGCTCGGATTCGCGGGTGCCGGCCGAACTGGTGTTCGACCAGGGCCTCGGCGACCTGTTCGTGATCCGCATCGCCGGCAACATCGTGGCGCCTTCGCAGATCGGCAGCGTGGAATTTGCCGCCGAATCATTCGGCACGCCGCTGGTGGTGGTGATGGGGCACTCGCAATGCGGTGCGGTGACGGCAACCTTGTCCGAGATCGCACAGCCCACCGCACAGCGTTCCCCCAACCTGCGCGCCATCGTCGAACGCATCCGCCCTGCGCTGGAATCGCTGATGGCCACCGAGCTGCGCCACGATCCGGCAGCCCTGATGCACGAGGCGATCCGCGCCAATATCCGCGCCTCGGTCAACCAGCTGCGCCACGGCTCCGAGATCCTCGAACGGCTCATCACCGACGGCAGGCTGTGCATCGTCGGCGCCGAATACTCGCTGGCCAGCGGCGAAGTCGCCTTTCTGGACGCATCGTGAGCGCCAATGACGATGGCATCGTGAATCCGCCCCCGGTGCTGCCACCGGCCGATGTGCAGGTTCTGCACGAGGGCGAGTTCCTCAGGCTGCTGCGCGACGCACACTGGGAATACGTCCAGCGGCAACATTCCACCGGCGCCGGCTTCATCATCGCGCTCACCGCGGAGCAGGAATTGCTGCTGGTGGAACAGCTGCGCCTGCCGCTGCGCCGGCGCGTGATCGAGCTGCCTGCGGGAATCATCGCCGACAGCGTCGCCACCGCCGGCGAGTCGGTGCAGGCCAGCGCCCTGCGCGAACTCGAAGAGGAAACCGGATACCGCGGCACGCGAGCGCAGATCCTCTGCCACGGACCGGTGGCCGCCGGCATGACCAGCGAGATCGGCTGGTTCACCCGCGTGCACGACCTGCAGCGGGTCGGTGCAGGCGGCGGGGTCGACGGCGAGGACATCACCGTGCACCCGGTGGCACTGTCGCAGGTCGACGCCTGGCTCGCCCAACGGCAGTCCGAAGGCATACTGATCGACCCCAGAATCTTCGTTGCGTTGTATTTTCTCGGCCGCGACCGGGCAGCGACCGCGACCTGACACCGGCCGCAGGCGTCGACCGCTTTCCCCAACCCTTCAGGAGTCCGATGTGAAAGCTGCTGTCTGCCTGCTTGCCGGAATCGTCGGCGTCATCGTGGTGGCGGTGCTGTCCAGGCCGATCGAGCCGCCGCAGCCGGCGTCGCAGCCGACGCTGTCCTCGGGCATCGAGATCAGCCACTTCGACCCCGATGTCCGCCCGCAGGATGATCTGTACCGCGCCACCAACGGCCGCTGGCTGGCCACCACCGAGATTCCGGCTGACAAGTCCAACTACGGCGCCTTCACCCAGCTCGCCGATGCCGCCGAGGCGCAGTTGCGCGGCATCATCGAGGGCCTGTCGGCGCGCAGCGGCAAGATTGCCGGCAGCGTCGAGCAACAGGTCGGCGACTACTACGCCGCATTCATGGACGAGATCGCCATCGAGGCGCGTGGCCTGGCGCCGATCGAGGCGCACTGGATGCAGATCGACGCGCTCGCCGACGCCGCCGGACTGCCGGCGCTGATGGCGCACCTGTCGCGCAGCGGCGTGAGCATGCCGCTGGAGCCCTGGGTCCATCAGGACGCGGAGGACCCCAACCGCTACACCGGCGACTTCTACCAGGCCGGGCTGTCGCTGCCCAACCGCGACTACTACCTGATCGAGGACGACACCTTTGCCGCCATCCGCGCGGCCTACCTTCGCCACCTGGAAACGACCCTGAAGCTGGCCGGCATCGACGATCCCGGCCCGGCCGCCGCGCAGATCCTGGATCTGGAAACGCGCATCGCGCAGATCCAGTGGGACAAGGTCGAGCTGCGTGATCCGGTCAAGCGCTACAACCCCTACCCGCGCGACAAGCTGTCGACGCTGGGCGCCAACATCGACTGGCCCGGATTCCTCGACGCGGTCGGCTACGGCCGACTGGGCACGGTGCTGATCAGCCAGCCCAGCTATGTCGAAGGTCTCGATGCGCTGCTGGGCTCGGTGCCGCTGACGCAGTGGCAGACCTGGCTGCGCTGGAAGGTTCTGCAGGCCTATGCGGACATCCTGCCCAGCGCCTTCGTGCAGGCCGACTTCGCGTTCTTCGGCACCACCCTCAACGGCATCCGGGAAAACCGCCCGCGCTGGAAGCGCGGCATCGCCGCGGTCGAGGGCGCGCTCGGCGAAGCGGTGGGGCAGATCTACGTCCAGCGTCATTTTCCGCCCGAGAGCAAGCGGCGCATGGAGGCCATGGTCCAGCAACTGATCCGAGCCTATGCCATCGCCATCGACCAGCTCAGCTGGATGGGCGCCGACACCCGGCGCGCGGCGCAGGACAAGCTGTCCAAGTTCACCTACAAGATCGGCTACCCCGACCGCTGGCGCGACTACTCCAGCCTGCAGGTCCGCGCCGACGATGTACACGGTAATCGCCGACGCGCCGCCGAGTTCGAGTACGACCGCAACATCGCCAAGCTTGGCCAGCCGATCGACCGCCACGAATGGAGCATGACGCCGCAGACCGTCAACGCCTACTACAACCCGGAAAAAAACGAGATCGTGTTTCCTGCCGCCATCCTGCAGCCGCCGTTCTTCAACGTCGACGCCGAGGACGCCGCCAACTACGGTGGCATCGGCGCGGTGATCGGGCACGAGATCAGCCACGGATTCGACGACAAGGGTTCGCAGTACGACGGCGACGGCCGCCTGCGCATGTGGTGGACGCCCGAGGACCGTCAGCGCTTCGAGGCGCTGGGCGCCCGGCTGGCCGCGCAGTACGACCGCTACGAACCCCTGCCCGGCTACACCGTCAACGGCCGTTTCACCCTGGGCGAGAACATCGCCGATCTCGGTGGCGTCACCGTGGCCCACCAGGCCTACCGACTGTCACTGGCGGGCGGTGCCGCGCCGGTGATCGACGGCCTCACTGCCGACCAGCGCTTCTTCAAGGGCTGGGCGCAGGTCTGGCGGCGGCTCAGCCGCAAGGAGAACCTGCTCAACCGGCTCAAGACCGCGCCGCACTCGCCCAGCGAGTTCCGCTGCAACGGCGTGGTGACCAACCTGCCGGAATTTCACGAGGCCTTCGAGCTCAAGCCCGGCGACGGCCTCTACACCGCACCGCAGATGCGCATCAAGATCTGGTGAGTGTGCGCGCGGCCTGGGGTGATCCGGCATTTGCGCATCACCTGTGCCGCCGACGACCGGGAAAGGTGTCGGGTGATGATCGGCGCCCGCGCGATCACGGGGCGCGGCGCGTCAATCGTCGAGCACCGGTGCCGGGCTGCGCTTCCAGCCGTAGCGTGAAAAACGCACGCGGCCGGACTCGAAGATCACCCCCTCGGCCACCAGCCGCGACAACTGCTCGACATATGCCGAACTCGACGCCGGCAGCGCGATGCGCCCCTGGGCGTTGATCACCCGGTGCCAGGGCAGGCGCTCGGACGCAGCGGCCTCGGACAGCGCCCGCCCCACCATGCGCGCCCGGCCTGGCAACCCGGCCTCCATCGCCACCTGCGCATAAGAAGCCACGCGCCCGCGCGGAATCCTTCGCACCACGGCGTAGATCCGTGGATAGGCCTGCTCGGCGCTGACGCAGACTGTTGGCATCGCGCGAAAGCTTAGCCGCAATGCGGACCGTCGCCCCGCACCCTGCTACAGCAGCCTGTGCGGTGCGAAGGCCTCGGCTTCGGGCAGGGCCTCGGCTGCGGTGGCGGCGCGGGCGAGCTGGCGATCAGCCTCGGCAGGGCCCACGGCCTCGGCTGCGGCGGCATAGATCGCGTGCAGGGCCGCGGCGAATCCGTCTGCCGGATGCGTGGCCAGCAACGCCAGCGAGCCGCCGCCGCGTGACCAGCGGCCCAGCGCCACCGCCACGTCCACCGGCAGGCGCTGGGCGCTGCAATGCTGTTCCAGTGCCTGGGTGAAATCGTCCTGCGCGGCGACGCCGGCACGCTGCACGGCCTTGAGGATGTCGGCGGCCATGGCGAAGAACACCACGAACGCCGGAGACTTCGCCGGCCCGCGGGAAGTCGCCACTGGCGCGGTGGCCGGCGCGGCAGGCGCGGTGACCGGCGACGCGGCGTGCGCCACGCCGTTGGGCGCCCGCAGCGGCGCCCGGCCCGGCATCGGCGGGGACGTCGCCGGCACGATACGGCCGTCGTGCCGGGCAATGGCCACGTACAGCGCCACTCGCAACTGATGGCGCTCCTCGATCGAATAGCCCAGCCGCAGGGCCAGATCCTTGACGTACTCGGCCAGTGCTGCCGGCCGGGTCGGCGCATAGTCCTCGTCCCACAGACGCAAAGCCGCCAGGATCTGCGATTCCGGCAGATGCAGGCCCTGCAGCCCGATGCGCAGTGCTGCGCGTCGCCGCGAGGGCTCCGACACCATTACTTCCGGCCTCCGTGCGTCAGTTCCTTCTGGAACTCCGGGTAGCCGATCTCGTCATGCTCGGTGAAGTCCAGTCCACGCTGCTCGTGCAGGGTCGGAGCGCGCAGGCCGACGATGCGCGACAGCAGCCAGTAGGTCAGCCAGGCGGCCGGAAACGCCCACAGGAACGCCGCCAGGATGCCCACCGCCTGCACGCCCAGGCGCGCCGGATCGAACAGATCACCGCGATAGAACAGGCCCGCGGCCAGCGTGCCCCAGACGCCGCAGATGCCGTGCACGCTCACCGCGCCGACCACGTCGTCCAGGCGCAGGCGTTCCAGCAGGTTCACGCCCAGCACCGACAGCACGCCGCCGAGCAGGCCACTGAACAGTGCAAAACCCGGAGACATGGTTGCGCAACCGGCAGTGATCGAGACCAGCCCGGCAATGCTGCCATTGACGCTGATGCTCATCAGCATCGGTTGGCGCAGCAGTCGCTGCGCCAACTGCGCCCCGACAAATCCGGCGCAGCCGGACAGATGCGTGTTGACCGTGATGATGCCGACGTCGCCGTTGGCGGCCAGGGTCGAACCGCCATTGAAGCCGAACCAGCCCAGCCACAGGATGAAACCGCCGAGCGCCACCATCGGCAGGTTGTGGCCGGCGATGGGGCGCGCCACGCCGGCGGTGGAAAAGCGGCCCAGCCGCGGACCCAGCACCATGATGCCGGCCAGCGCGCACCAGCCACCGACCGAGTGCACCACCGTGGAGCCGGCGAAGTCGACGAACCCGAGCTGGCGCAGCCAGCCCTCGCCCTGGTAGAAGCTGCCCCAGGCCCAGGCGCCGAACACCGGGTAGATCAACCCGGTGATGACGATGGAAGCCAGCACGTAGCCGCTATAGCGCATGCGCTCGGCCACCGCACCGGACACGATGGTGGCGGCGGTGGCCGCGAACATCGCCTGGAACACGAAGAAGCTGGCATCGGCGCCCGTGGCCAGCTCCGGAAAGAACTGGCTGGCGCCGACCCAGCCGGCAACGCTGGCGCCGAACATCAGCCCGAAGCCCAGCATCCAGTACGCGATCACGCCGAAGCACAGGTCGGCGTAGTTCTTCATGATCACGTTGACGCTGTTCTTGGCGCGCGACGCGCCGCCTTCGAGCAGCGCAAAGCCGGCCTGCATGAAGAACACCAGCGCCGCGGCGGTGATCACCCAGGCGATGTCGGCCGGCGCCTCCAGCGTGCCCTGCGCCCGAGCCGTCGGCGTTAGAGTCAGCATCAGAAGCAGCAGGCCCGCAGGAACCCGGACGCGGGGGCGGCGAATCGGACGCGCGAAGGATCTGGGCATGCGTGCACACCAATGGGGCGGTGCGCCGCTAACGCAAGATCGAGGCCATGCTTTGGTGCCCAGGAATGGACGCCGCCCTCAGTCCGGATCGCCGAGCGTGACCTCCACCTCGCGCCGACGGCCGGCATGATCGACATCCAGACGCACCCGGTCGCCTGGCTGCAGGCGCTCGAGCTGGTCGAGCAGGCGATCGAAGTTGGCCACCGACTGCCCTTCGATGGCCACGATGACGTCGCCGGCCACGATGCTGCCGTCGCGCTGGCGCCGGAATGCCTGCAGGCCGGCGGCGTCGGCCGGGCCGCCGCGCTCGACACCCACCACGGCCACGCCCGCAGGCAGACCCAGCGCCTGGTTGAGATCGGCCGGCGCCGCCGAGATGCCCAGCGTCGGACGCACCAGGCGGCCGTCACGGATCAGCCGCGGCACCACGCGATTGACTTCGTCCACCGGAATCGCGAATCCGATGCCGGCGTTGGCGCCGCTGGGACTGTAGATGGCGGTGTTGACGCCGATCAGGCGCCCTGCCGAATCCAGCAGCGGGCCACCGGAGTTGCCCGGGTTGATCGCGGCGTCGGTCTGGATCACGCCGCGGATCGGCCGTCGCGTCACCGAGTCGATCTCGCGGTCCAGGGCACTGACGATGCCGGTGGTCAGCGTCTGGTCCAGACCGAAGGGATTGCCGATGGCATACACCGCCTGGCCCACCTGCAGGTCGCTGCTGTTGCCGACCATGATCGGTTGCAGCGGGGTCTTGCCCGGGTCGATGCGCAACACCGCCAGGTCACGATCCGGGAACACGCCCACCACCTCTGCCGGAAGCGTGGCCTGATCGGCCAGCGTGACACGCACGCGCGTGCCGTTCTGGATCACGTGGAAATTGGTGACGATATGCCCGGAGGTGTCCCAGATGATTCCGGTGCCGGTGCCGCGCGGTACTTCGGTGACGCGACGCGAGAACAGGCTGGCCAGGTGCTCGATGCTGGCGATGTTGACCACCGAGGGCGAGACCCGCTCGAACACCTCGATATTGGCCTGCTCGACCGGACTCAGATCGCCGCGCGCGACGACGGCTCGGGCCTCGGCCACCACCGGTGGCGGCGCCGGCGAAGAAAGCCGAGATTCACGACCGAGCCAGAAGAACACTGCGCCGATGGCGAACCCCGCGACCAGCACCGGGGTCATGCGGCCGCGCTGTGTGGCCGGCCGCACTGGGGTCGGACGCCTTCTGGATGAGCTGATCATGCCGCGAATCTGACGCAAAGCGGCGCCGCTGCCAACGGGTGGATCCTCAAGGACTTGGGAAAGCGTCGTGCGGGGCGTAACCTGCGCGCCTGGCCGGGGGTGCCCCGCACGCGGTTGCGGGGCTGAGATCAAACCCTTGGAACGTAGCCGCCCTGAACGGGATCGACCGGCGAACGGAAGGCCCGGGCGACCCGCCGTCGCCCCCGCCCGGCGTTCCTGCGTTGATCCGGAGTCCGAACTGATGAACGCCCTTCCCGACACCCTGTTTCGCCAGGCCGACGAACTGTCCGCCGACGTCCGCCGGCCGTTTCCCGCCTCGCGCAAGGTTCATGTCGAAGGCCCCGGCGGACTGCGCGTGGCGATGCGCGAGATCAGTTGCTCGCCGACCCGCGGCGCACACGGCCTGGAGCCCAACGCGCCGGTCACCGTCTACGACACCAGCGGGCCCTACACCGACCCGGAGGCCCCCATCGACCTGCGCGCCGGCCTGCCCGCGTTGCGCCAGCCGTGGATCGATGCACGTGGTGACACCACGATTCTGGAAGGTCCTTCGTCGATCTACGGCCGCATCCGCGCCGCCG
>JAJFJX010000361.1 GCA_021773655.1 Panacagrimonas sp. | reverse complement strand
CCGGAGCACCCGGGCCACGGACAAGGGCGGAGCAGAGCTTGCGTTGCACTGCGACGCCGGCCGCAAGGTTCGGGCAGCAGGCGTCCGGCCCGCCCCGGCCGTCGAACTACAATGGCGGATTGTTCCGCAGAGTCCGCGATGTCCGACCAGCCGCTCGAAATCCTGATCCTGTACTACTCGCGCAAGGGCGCCACCGCCACCATGGCGCGCCAGATCGCGCGCGGGGTGGAATCCGGCGGCGCGGTGGCGCGCCTGCGCACGGTGCCGCCGGTGTCGGCCGCATGCGAAGCCTCGCTGCCGGCGATTCCTGCCGACGGTCCGCCCTATGTGGAGTCCGGCGACCTGTGCGAGTGCGCCGGACTGATCCTGGGCAGTCCGACCCGATTCGGGAACATGGCCGCGCCGCTCAAGTACTTCCTGGACTCGACCTCGGCACAGTGGCTGTCCGGTGCTCTCACCGGCAAGCCGGCGGCCGTGTTCACCTCGACCAGCACCCTGCATGGCGGCCAGGAATCCACCCTGCTGAGCATGATGCTGCCACTGCTGCACCACGGCATGCTGCTGCTGGGCCTGCCGTACTCGCTGCCGGAACTGTCTACGACGGATCGCGGCGGGACTCCGTACGGCGCCTCGCACGTCGCCGGAACCGGCGCCACGCCACGGCCGCTGTCGCGCGAAGAAACCGTGCTGTGTCTGGCGCTGGGAAAGCGGGTGGCACAGACCGCCCTGCAGCTTCGCCATGGCGCGCCATGACACCGCCGATCCTGATGCAGCGGCTGGCCCTGGGTGCACATTGCGCGCTCATCGTCGGCGTGGTGCTGCGCGACCCGTCCGTGCTCAGCCTGATGCTGGCGCTGATCCTGCTGGCGCCGCTGCCGGGCCTGATCCGCGCCAGGACCTACACCGCGGCCTGGGCTTCGATGCTGGTGGCGTTCTACGTCGCCGGCTATCTGGCCGAGGGCTATGCAAGACCGGAGGCCCGCCTGGGGGCGTTCACGGTGGCCAGCATCGCCGCTCTGGACTACCTCAGCCTGATGATGTTCGTGCGCTTTCGCGGCCGGGAAGCGATGCGTCAGCGCGCATCATCAGCTGCTGCAGGAACGACACCGTCGGACGACGCTTCGCGCTGAGGGTGGCGCGGTCGAGACGTTCGAGAGCGGCGATCAGGCTGCCGGCATCCCGTGGCAGGTGATTGAGCATCCAGGACAGGACTTCCGGTTCCAGGTCCAGCCCGCGCGCGCCGGCCTGCAGGCTCAACAGCTGATGCCGGTCCGCCTCGCGCAGTGGCCGCAGGCCAAGCAGCAGCATCGCCTCCATACGCGTGCGCAGGTCGGGCAGCACTCCTGGCAGCCGCGCCGGTGGCGCGCGCGCGGAAGCCAGCACCAGGCGACCCGCCTGCCGGGCCCGGTCGAGCAGGCGCACCAGGACCAGGGCTTCCTCGGCGTGGCCGGCGACGGCGTCCAGATCATCCAGCACCAGCAAGGACGTTGCGTCCAGCGCCGGTTCGCGCAGGCGTCGGACCTGGTCCGGCACACGCAGCGACAGCATCAATGCGTCCTGCCCGTGGCAGGCGCCCACGGCGGCATGCAGCAGGTGGGTCTTGCCGCTGGCCGCGGCGCCATACAGGTACACGGCACTGCCGGTGGCGGGCCCGGCGATCAGGTCGCGCAGCGTATCCACCAGTGCCTGATTGGCGCCGGTGAAGAAATTCCAGAAGGCCGGCTCCGGCTCGGCCCAGACGCCCAGGGCGAGCTGGTCGCCTTTCATGGCGCGTCCGCCGGCGGGCCGGCGTTGGCGGGGCCGGGCTGCGCGGCCGGCACCGGCGCACCCTGCCCGTACAGCCGGCTGGCCAGCCACTGGCGCTTGGCGTGACGAAACAGCACTGCCAGCACCGCGGCCACCGGCAGGGCCAGCATCACGCCGACGAAACCGAACAACTGTCCGCCGGCCATCACCGCAAAGATCACCGCCACCGGATGCAGGCCGATGCGGTCGCCCACCAGCCAGGGCGTGAGCACATTGGACTCCAGCACCTGGCCGATGCCGAAGGCCACCGCCAGCCACACGAAGGGCAGCAGCTCCTGGGTCTGCACCAGCATCGCGATCACCGCGGTCAGCACGCCGACGATGGCGCCCAGGTAGGGCACAAAGCTGATCAGACCCACGATCAGCCCCACCAGCAGCGCCAGATTCAGGCCCGCCAGCCACAGCGCGATCCAGTAGTAGATCGTCAGTGACGCCATCACCGTGAGCTGGCCGCGGATGAAGGCGCCGAGGACCTCGTCGGTCTCGCGCGCCATGGCGTCGACGCCGGGCACCACGCGCGGCGGGATCATTCCGCGGATCCAGGCCACCAGATGATCCCAGTCGCGCAGCAGGTAGAACGTCACCACCGGCACCAGCAGCAGGTTGGCGACCGCCACCAGCAGCGCGCCGCCGGACGCCGAGACATGGCGCCAGACTTCCTTGAGCACGCCGCCGGCCTGGGTCCAGTGTTCGGCCACGACCTTCCTCAGGCCCTCGGCGTCCAGCCGCATGCCTTCGGGCAGGGCGATGCCCAGATGCGTCAGCCCGCGATCCTGCAGCCAGGCCAGCCACTGCGGAATGTTTTCCAGCAGCACCTGCAGCTGCCCGTACAGCGTGGGCACCAGCATCACCACCGCCAGCAGGCCCAGCAGCGCGATCAGCAGAAACACCATGCTGACCCCTGCGGTACGCGAAAGCCCCCAGCGCTCCAGGCGGTCGACGAGGGGGTCTCCGGCATAGGCCAGGCCCGCGCCGAGCACGAAGGGGGTCAGGATGGGTGCCAGCAGCCAGCAGAACACGAGGAAGACCGCCGCGGCAGCCAGCCACGGCCAGGAGTCGCGCAGGTGCAGTTGGTCCAGCGCGCTGGATTGCTCAGCGTCCGACGAAGACATAGAACCCTTCCCCCTCCGGGCGCACCATCAGATCGCCGTCGACCTGCTCGCGCACCGCTTTGATGCCGCCTTCGACGGTCAGGCGCAGCAGCAGCGCATCGTCGCTCAACTGTTCGACATCGACCCGGCGAACGCCGCGCAGGCCGGCAAGGTAATCCAGCAGCCGGCTGTAATCGGATGCGGCATGCACGCCGGCGATGTGCAGCGCCCAGCCCTCGATGAGGCTGGCGTCGATCCCGAAGACCGGCAGTCCGCGCGATCTGAGCGCCTCTTCCACCGCCTTCGGGTCGAAGCGGGCCTTCATCTCCAGGCCCTCGCCGTCGGCACGGGCCACCACGCCATACTGCTGGGCCCACTGGGTGGCGCGCGGCAGAAGCGAGTCGAATGCCGCGTCCTTGCGGCCGACCACGGCCTCCAGGACCAGGGCCAGGGCCTCGCGCAGCGCCGCTTCGCGCGTCCTGGCGTCGTCCTGCTCGATCGGCACGCGAACGGTATAGGGATCCGCGGCGGGCACCGGTTCGTCCTGGGCCTGCAAGGGCACACACAGGCACCACGCCAGCAGAATGGTACGCACGCAGCACCGGGCGCTGCGTCGAGCGGAGAAGGAATGGGGCATGGTCGGATTATCCGGCCGCAGATGATCGCGTGGAAAGGGCCGCGCCCCTGTAAAATCCTCCGACCGCAGTTTTCCGACCCACGATCAACGCCCGTCCATGGCCTCCCTCCCCCTGACCTACCGCGACGCCGGTGTCGATATCGAAGCCGGCGACGCGCTGGTCGGTGACATCCGCAAGATCGTCCGCTCCACCCACCGGCCCGAGGTGCTGGCCGGCGTCGGCGGCTTCGGCGCGCTGGTGAGCCTGCCCAAGAAGTACCGCAAGCCGATCCTGGTCAGCGGCACCGACGGTGTCGGCACCAAACTGCGCCTGGGCATCGAGTCCGGCCAGGTCGAGGGCCTGGGCATCGATCTGGTCGCCATGTGCGTCAACGATGTGCTGGTGTCGGGCGCCGAACCGCTGTTCTTCCTGGACTACTTCGCCACCGGCAAGCTCGAACCGCGCACCGCCGGCCTGGTGATCCGCGGCGTCGCCAGCGGCTGCAGGCAGGCAGGCTGCGCGCTGGTGGGCGGCGAGACCGCCGAAATGCCGGGCCTCTACAACGCCGATGACTTCGACATTGCCGGCTTCTGCGTGGCGGTGGTGGAGAAGTCGCGGATCATCGACGGCAGCCGCATCGCGCCGGGCGACGTCATCGTCGGTCTGCCGTCCAGCGGACCCCACTCCAACGGCTATTCGCTGATCCGCAAGATCCTGTCGGTGGGCGGCCGCACGCTGGACGAGCCCTTCGGCCGCGGCGTGCTCGGCGATGCCCTCCTGGAGCCCACCCGCATCTACGTCAAGCCCATCCTGCGCCTGCTCGAATCGGGCATCCCGGTGCGCGGAATGGCACACATCACCGGTGGCGGCGTGCTCGGCAATCTGACGCGCTGCTTTCCCAAGGGCACCGCCGCGGTGATCGACCCCCGCAGCTGGAAGCGCCCCCCCATCTTTGAATGGCTGCAGAACGAGGGCCTGGTCGAGGACGAGGAAATGTGGCGCGTCTTCAATTGCGGGATCGGCTTTGCACTGGTGATCCCGCGACGCCGGCTCGATGCCGCGCTGGCGCACTTGCGCACCTCGCGCATGAGGCCCTGGGTGCTGGGCGAGGTCACCCGTGGCGGGCAGGACGTGCGGCTTGCCTGAGCCCGGCCTGCCGACCCGGCGCCAGCGCCAGTGCCAGCGCATCGTCGTGCTGGTCTCCGGCTTCGGGCGCAACCTGCAGGCCCTGATCGAGCACTGCGCGCAAGGTCGCATCGAGGCGGACATCGTCGGCGTCGTCAGCAGCCGTGCCGGGGCGCCCGCGCTGCAGCGCGCCGTGCAGGCGGGCATTCCCACTCGGGTGCTGGAGCCCGCCGAGTTTGCGCATCGCCAGGATCATGATCGCGCCCTGCTGGCCACGGTGAGGGCATTGCAGCCCGATCTGGTGCTGCTGGCCGGCTACATGCGCATTCTCGATGTGGCCTTTGTCGAGCACTACGTCGGTCGCCTGCTCAATGTGCATCCCTCGCTGCTGCCCCGATACCCCGGACTGCATACGCACCGCCGCGTGCTGGCCGCCGGCGATGCCGTGCATGGCGCCACCGTGCATTTCGTCAGCGCCGAGCTCGACGGCGGCCCCGCCATCATTCAGGGCGGTGTCAGCGTGAGCGCGGACGATGACGAACAGTCGCTGTCGGAGCGGGTCATGAACGCAGTTGAATTGAACATCTACCCTTGGGCCGCAGCGGCGTTCTGTCGCGGCGAGCTGGAGTTGCGCGCCGGTCGGGTGTGGTGGAACGGTCGGCGGCTGGATTCACCGCTGCAATGGCCAGACTTGCAGCAGGACCGATCATGACCATCCGCACTGCCCGGCCGTGCCTGCGCGGGCTGAGCGGGCTGCTGTTGCTGTGGCTGGTCCTGTCCGGCCCGGTGCAGGCGCTGGACCTGACGCCGAGCGATACCACCTACACCCTTTCACGCGGCTTTCTGCCCCTGGGCGAAGCGCGGTTCCGGCTCTATCCCTACGGCGAGCCGGACTGCTGGCGCTACGAGTACCAGGCACGACCCTCGGGCCTGGCGCGCCTGTTCATCGGCAATGTCACCGAGCGCTCCGAGTTCTGCATCGTCGACGGCCAGCTTCAATCGCAGTATTTCGAATTCAGGCGCGCCGACAAGTCCGCGGACAACTACACCCTGCACTTCAACTGGGCCGAGAAGGTCGTGCGCTCCAGCAAGGGCGAGTTGCGTCAACTCGAACCGGGCATGGTCGATCGGCTGGCCCAGCAGATCCAGGTGCAGCACTGGGTGATCCAGCGCAAGGGCGAACCCGGCGAGGCGCAGATCCTGTCCACCAAGGTCGAAGACGACCGAGTGCGCAGCTACCGCTTCCGCATCACCGGACGGGAACGTATCGAGGTGCCGGCGGGCCGGTTCGACGCGGTGCGTGTCGAACGCGTGGACGATCCCCGCAAGTCGACCCGCTTCTGGTTGCTGCCGGAGCAGAATTACCTGGCCGCGCAGGTCGAGCAGGTCAAGGAGGGCAGCGAGCAGCTCTCGATCAAGCTCCAGTCGATCAACCCGCCGCCCGACCCCTCATCCCCCTGAACCGGAACCGCCTGCGCGGTGCCCGGACGTCCAGGCGACTTCAGGCCAGTTCGCCTTCCTCGCGCAACTTGTCCAGGTGCGACTCGATGTTCTGCCGCGCCAGCGGCAGCAGACGCGGATCCAGTCCCTGGTAGATGGACTGCAGCATCTGCTCCAGGCTGCTGCCGGCGCGGTGCAGCGCCAGCACCGAAGCCTCGCGCTGACGCCGGTGTCGCAGGGTTTCCTGCAGCCGGTAGGTCGTGCCCATGGCCATGCCGTGAGAGGGGATGATTACGCGCGGATCGAGGTCGATGATCCGTTGCAGGGATTCGTAGTAGGCGCGCATGTTGCCCTCCGGCTTTTGGATCACCACCGTGCCGATGCCCTGGATCAGGTCACCGACGATGCACCAGGCGCGATCATCCGGCATCAGTGCCATCTGTCCCTGATCGTGGCCGGGTACGGCCAGGGCGCGTACCGGCCGGCCGAGCCAGCGCACGATCTCCTCACCGTCGCCGACGATGCGCTGCGTCAGGCCGGTGAAGAAATGCGGCTTGTGCAGGGCAATGCGCTCGCTGGTATCCGCACTCAGCGCGACCCCCACGCCAAGGCGGCGCGCCAGCACGTCGGCGCGTTCATGGTGATCGGGATGGTGGTGGGTCAGGAAGATCTCGCCGATCCCCAGCGGCGCGACGCGCTGCAGCAGGACCTCGAGTTCCTCGTCGTTCCAGGGTGAAGGGTCCACCAGCACGCGATGCCGGCCGGGGTCGCCGATCAGGAAGCAGTTGGTGTGAATGGCCGGTGGCAGTGTGTTCGAGCGCACCGCGAACAGCACCAGGCCCGCCAGCGGCTGCAGCATGGGAAGACGTTCGCGCTCCTGATCCTCCAGCACCACGCGGGCGTCCTGGCGACCGCCGCCCTGCGACATCAGGCGCACGGTCGCGGTGGTCGGCGGTGCCATCAACAGACGCCCGTCCTGGTACTCGTCGAGCAGGGCGGCAGGCGTGTCCCAGCGCTGGTCATCGACCTCGCCCGGGTCCAGGGTCAATTGCGGCCGTTGTCGCAGGGCCACGCGATAGAACAGGGTGTTGAACCGGACCGGCACCACCGGCGGCGTCAGCGCGGTTCCGAACACGTGCAGGGCTTCGACCTGCCCGTCGAGCACCGCCGCATCCAGGTCGAAGCCGATCTCCTCCCGCAACTCGCGGATCAGCGCCTGCAGCAGGCGTGGATCGTGGCCCTGGAACAGCGCGTGCGAGCGCACCGCAGACAGTGCGTCCACGGTGTCCACCTTGCCACCGGGAAACGCCCAGTAGCCGGGGAAGGCGGCCAGCGCCGGCTGGCGGCGCACGACCAGGATCTGGCCGTCGTGCTCGAGCACCGCAGTCACGGCTTCGCGGATCGGCATGTGGCTCATCACGGACCTCGTCCAGAACAAGTCACCAGTTTAGGTGCAGTTGCGCCATCCCGCGATGCGGCGTACCCAAGCGCGGCAATGCCGTCGACGGACATGACGCCCGCCATGCGCGTCGGCGCTACGGCCGGGGCTCCGTCCTGCCCAGGCGGATGGACTTGAACGCCACCACGTCGCCTCCGAAGACGATGTGGATGCTCCGGTCGCGTCCGCGCCAGGTCTCGGCCGCGAACTGAATCTGGTCGAAGCCGCCGCCGCTGACTTCGTCGGGCTCGCCGATGATCTGGTAGACCTGCTCGCGGCTCATGCCCGACTCGATGCGACCGTAGTTCTCCTGGGTGACCGCCGAGCAGGCTGTCAGCAGCAGGATTGCGGCGATCAGCGCCGGCAGACCGGTGCGCATGCTCAGGTGGCCTTGTTGCGTCGGTGCCTCGGCCCCGGGGCGGCGCCAGCTACGAAGGCCCGCAACACCGGTGGGGCCGGGCTTGCGCGCCGTTGGCAGGCCGGCGGCAACGATTCGGCAGGGGCCTGGCTGGCCCAGATGAATGCGGCAACGGATTGATTGCTGGACATGCCGGACACCGGCCTCGACGGACGTTGGATTGCGGAAGTCTGCATTGGACGCATCGGGCACTGAATCGGCTCTGAATCCGGGACCCGCGCTTGACCGCACCGCAAGGCTTGGATTGACTGCACGCCATGCCCACTCCCCTGCCCCCTCTGCGCCAGGAACTGACCGGTGCCGCCGGTCGTGTCGGCCTGCTCGATTGGCTGATGCTGGTCCTGGCCCTGCTGTCCATCGGTCTGATCGTGTGGGAGATGGGCTGGGAAGTCAGCCCGGGCACGCGACGAACCATCGTGCTGGCGGACTACGCGATCTGCGCCATCTTCGCCGTGGAATTCGTGTGGCGCTGGCGCCGAGACGGCTGGGGCGGCGGATACGTCAAGCGCAACTGGTACGAGATCCTCGGCATGATTCCGCTGCAGGAGCCGGCCCTGCGTGCGTTCCGCCTGTTCCGCGTGGTGCGCATCGTGATCCTGCTGTCGCGTTTCGGCCGCGCCGCCGACCGCGCCTTGGGAGAAGAATTCACCTACCGGCTGGTCAACCGCTTCAAGAACGCCATCGTCGAATCGATCAGCTCGGCGGTGACCGTGGCGATGCTCGACGAGGTCCAGCTGGTGCTGGTCAAGGGCCGTTACGCCCACAACATCTCGCGCGCCCTGCAGGAAAACCAGCCACAGCTGCGCGCGATGATCATGGAAAAACTCCGCGACGATCCGCAGGCCGGGCGACTGACGCGCCTGCCCTTTGCCCAGGACATCACCCTGGCCGTCACCGACGCCTCGATGCGGGTGATCGAGCAGGTGCTGAACGATCCGCGCACCGACGAGCTGATTTCCGACATGATTCACGAGAACCTGCAGCAGATTCGCAGCGCAGTGCAGGCCAACGACGAAGCACGCCATCCACGCAAACCGTTGCCCACCGTCCCGCCCGCGACGTGAACTGCACCATCTTTCGCTGCACCCGCCAGACCGGCCTCTACCTCTACCTGCGCGCCGGCTTCGATCCCGCCACCCTGCCGACAGAGCTGGTGCGGCGCACCGGGACCCTGACCGAAGTCATGCAGCTGGACCTGCAGCCACAGCGGCGCCTGGCGCGCGCGGACGCGCGGACGGTCCTGGAGCGCCTGGATAGCTGCGGCTGGTACCTGCAACTGCCGCCCGACGGCCAGGTTCAGGCGCACCTGTATTTCGGCGACTGAGGACGACTCCAGCCTCGCCGTCGGTCGCCCCCGCGGTTGCGTTCAGCGCACAGTCCTGTGCCGGCGCTCAGAATCCGGCGCCGGGGGCCGAACCACCGCTTCGACCTCCCCCCCGCGCACCTGCACCCTGCCGTCCATGCCCACCCGCCTGACCACCCTGTTCCTGCCCTGCCTGACCCTGCTGCTGGCGGCCTGTGCCACCGACCGCGACCGCTTCGTCAAACCGGTGGCCACGCCGGTCTCCGGCGAGCCGGTGGACAGCGCCGCGTCGCGCTACGCCGACGGCTATCTGCGCATCTTCGTCAGTTCCAACCTCGACGCCACCGGCCACACGATCGATTTCGGCAAGGGCGAGCAGCGACCGGCGATGCTGTTGATCTCGGCGCGCTTCGGCAAGGGCACGGTGGCCAGCTTTGCCGCCGACGCGGACCCCGAGATTCCGGTCCTGCTCTACGACGTGCAGGCCGGCAAGACCGTCAGCTCGGTGGTGGACAACGCCCTGCTCAGCGAGGGCCTGCTGGTCGATCCGGAGTCGTTGTCGAAGTCGCCGCACCTGCAGATCGTGGTGCGCGGCGTGCCGGCGGACAAGGCTCGGTGGGTCACCAACCTGCTGGAGATCGCGACCGCCGAGCCGATGCTCAAGTTCGGCATGGGCTTCGTGCCTGGCGGCCAGATCGTGTCCGGCCTGAGCTCCAAGCTGGGCGAGTTGCTCAGCGAGGAGATCAAGACCGAGAAGAAGAACTGGGAGGAAAAAACCCTGCTCGGTCTGCGCTCCGACCAGGGCCTGGCGGCGCTGCACGGACGCCAGTTCATCGTCATGCTCAACTCCACCACCATTGAGCTGGAAGCCCCGACGCCACGACTCAAGCGCTGCGAGCGCGCCCATTCGGCGTCCGGGCTGTGTCAGACCGACGGCACGCCCTGGCTGCCGGCGCAGGCCTATGTACGCTTCGAGCTGGACGTCACCGATTTCCGCTCGATCAAGGACTTCATCGGCAGCGCCGTGTCCTGCGAGGCCGACGAACGCGTCTGGGCCGACTACCGCGCATTGCTCGCCTCGGGTCAGCTCGCGCGTCGCCAGACAGAGGCCGAGCGCGACCTGCTGGCGCGCGGCGAACTTCTGCTGCAGGTGCGACGCACCGCTGACGAGACGCCGGACTGGCGTCGCGCCGCGCGCCTGCTGCAGTTCGCGCAGCAGGCAGCGCTGCTGCCGCATGCCGACGACGCCTACTGGGTCAAGCATTTCCGCACGCGGGCGAATCAGCTGGATCAATGCATCCGCAGCGCCGCCATCCGCGGCCGTTCGCAGCACGCGGCAATCTGGGACCAGGCCACCGCGCTGTTCGAACGGGCACAGACCTACCCGGCCTGGACCACGGCGCTGGCCGGTGATGTGCACCCCGAAGCGCCCGTACTGCGCGAGGCCGAGCGCGAACTGGCGCAACTGCGCCGCATCATGACCTTGCCCGAGCTGCGTGCACTGGACGCCGACAGCCTGCACAGCCTCAACGCACTCGACGCCCAGTTGCAGCAGATGCTCCTGCCGGCCTACGAGCGCATTGCCGAGCGTATCCGGCAGTCCGACGACAGCGTCGCGGGCCAGATCGAGCGTCTGGGGCATCTGCACACACGCAGTGCCTGCATCGCCTGCCGACAGGGGCTGCAGGCACAGATCGACACGCTGCGTCAGACCCTGACGACCCAGGAACCGACCCAGGAACCGTTGCCGTCACCGGCCTCCTCACCGGCCCATACACCGGTCGCGCCGCCGGCCGGACCGAGGCCCATGCCCTCGGCCGCCGCCACCGCCTCGAACCCGCCACCGCCACCGCCACCGTCGAGGCCGCCACACGAGAACTCCCGGCCGAACTCCCACCTGCAGACGCCCGAAATACGGGAATCGGACAAGATGACACCGACCCGGACCGAAGCCGGCAGCCCGTCCGGGTCGGCAGCCGAGGTCGCGCCGCCCTCGCCCTGAGCGGCGGGCATCACGCGGCACGCCCCCCCACGGCCGCGACACAAGGCAATCGAAGCCGATCCCGATGACCGATCCCTGGGCCATCTTCGCCGCCGTTGCGCTGGCCCATGCTCTGGGCGTGGCCAGTCCGGGACCGGATTTCGCCGTGGTTTTGCGCCAGACCCTGGCCTGGGGCCGGCGAGCCGGTGTGATCACCGCCTGCGGCATCGGCAGCGGGATCGTGCTGCACGTCACCTGGGGCCTGTTCGGTCTGGGCTGGGCGGTGGAACGTCTCCCCGTCCTGCTGCCGGCCCTGCGTTACGGCGGTGCGGTGTTCCTGTTGTGGATGGGCTGGCAGGCCCTGCGCACACCGCCCAGGGCCGCGACACCGGCCGCCCCGGTGGCGCCCGCGCCGGCGCCGGGCGGCGGTCGCCTGTACGCGATCGGGCTGGCCACCAACCTGCTCAACGCCAAGGCGCTGCTGTTCTTCATCGCCCTGTTTTCCAGCGTCATCACCACCGCCACGCCGGTGGCGCTGCGTCTGCTCCTGGGCATCTGGCTGGTGCTGGCCACCACGATGTGGTTCTCGCTGCTGGCCATGACCGTCGGCCACCCGGCCGTGCGACGACGGCTGGCGGCAGTGGCGCATCACATCGATCACGCCATGGGGCTGGTGCTGATCGCACTGGCCTTGGGCGTCCTTCTGCAGCCTTGAGGCGATGTCGGCGGTATCCTTGCCCGCATGAGCGAAGAACGCATCATCGAACTCGAAACACGCGTCGCCTACCAGGACGAGACCCTGAGGGTGCTCAGCGACACGCTGGCGCGCCAGCAGCAGCAGCTCGAATCGCTGGGCGCACTGTGTCGGCAGATGCTCGAACGTCTGCGCGAACAGAGCAGCACCTCGGGCAGAGAACAACCCGTCGACGAAGTCCCGCCGCACTACTGATGAGCCTCGGCGCCTGGCCACCGGACCCGGCGGCGGCGCCCGCCTCGGTCGAGGGCGTCGGCGCCAGCCATGTCCAGTTGCCGCCCGGGTCCTGGGCCACCGTGCTGGACTTTCTCTGTGATCGCTTTCCGGCCGTGGACCGCACGCAGTGGCTTTCGCGGATGGCACGCGGCCGGGTGCTGGACGCCCGGGGCGGGCCACTGGAGCCCGCAAGCGCCTACCGCGTCGGCGCCACGCTGCACTACTTTCGCGAACAGGCCGGCGAGCCCGAGATTGCCGGCCGGATCCACCAGATCTACCGCGACGACCACCTGCTGGTGGTGGACAAGCCGCCGTTCCTGCCGGTGACACCGTCGGGGCCCTACGTGCAGCAGACCCTGCTTGCACGCCTGCGGCGGATGCACGGGCTCGAAAACCTGGTGCCGCTGCATCGCCTGGACCGCCTGACCTCGGGTCTGGTGATGCTGTCCCTGCAGGCCTCCACCCGCGGGCAATACCAGGCGCTGTTCGCGCAGCGCGTGATCGGCAAGGTCTACGAGGCGATCGCGCCGTCGCTGCCGCAGATGCGCTTCCCGCTGCAGCGCCACAGCCGCCTGCGCCCGGGCGAGCCGTTTTTCCGCATGTGCGAAGTGCCCGGCGAGCCCGACAGTCTGACCACTCTCGAATGCCTGGAAGTGCGCGGCGAACTGGCACGTTACCGACTGCATCCGCTGACCGGGCGCAAGCATCAGTTGCGCGTGCACCTGGCGGCACTGGGCGCGCCCATCCTGCACGACCCGCTATACCCGCACCTGCAGCCCGAGGGGGCCGACGATCAGCAGCGTCCATTGCTGCTGGTGGCCACCGGGCTGTCATTCAACGACCCGCTCAGCGGGCAACCGCACCACTTCCACAGCCGGCGGCAGTTGCGTCTGGCCCCGTTTTGCGACGACCCCCCGGGCGTGTACGGGCTATTGCACGACGGAGCCGATGCCGGATCATCCGAGCCCGAATCCAGAGATCCAGCGCCGCCACCATGACCGAATCCAAAGACCCTGCCCTGCGACCCACCGCCTTCATCGAGTCCGATCACCCCACCGTACGCGCCTTTGCCGACCACGCGCTGGGGGATGCCCGCGACCCGCGCGAGCGCGCCGTGCGCCTCTACTACGCTGTGCGCGACCAGATCCGCTACGACCCCTACAGACTGGTGCTGACCATCGACGGCCTCAAAGCCAGCACCGTGCTCGATCAGGGTCGCGGCTGGTGCGTCAACAAGGCGGTGCTCCTGGCGGCGATGTGCCGCCACGCCGACATCCCGGCGCGACTGGGTTACGCCAACGTGCGCAACCACCTGTCCACCGAGCGCATGCGCCAGAGCATGCAGACCGACGTCTACTACTACCACGGCTACACCGCCATTCTGCTCGACAGACAGTGGGTCAAAGCGACGCCGGCATTCAACCTGTCGCTGTGCGAGAAATTCGGTCTCAAGCCGCTGGAGTTCGACGGACGCGAGGATTCGATCTACCACCCCTTCGACCTGGCCGGAAACCGCCACATGGAATATCTGCACCTGTACGGCGAGTACGACGACGTGCCGCTGGCCGACATCCAGCGCACCTTTGCCGAGCACTACCCGCACATGGCGCGTCTCGACGACGGCGACTTCGAGCAGGACGTGGCGCGAGAAACCGTCCCGCAGGGTTGACCCACACTCGCGTGCTTCGCACCCCCGGGCCCGCACCGCCAGATTGATACGTACACGCCTGGGCGCCGCGGGCATCGGCACGGGGCCGGCAAGCAGACGCCGTCATTTGGGCCGCGCAGCGGAACCCGGAACCCAGGCAGGCCCGGCCGAGGACCTGGGCGCCGGTGACACCATCAAGCCGCGGGCCTGGATTCCGGATCGGCCTGCAGCCGCCCGGAATGACGTTGATGTCGGCCTGGATTCCGGATTGGCCTACAGCCCTCCGGAATGACGATGAAGGACGGCGGACAGGCCCCAAATGATTCGTCATTCCGGCGCCGCGCAGCGGAACCCGGAATCCAGGCAGGCCGCCGGGTCTTTCATCCTAGGACGCGCGCCCCAGAACTCCCCCGCGGGCGTGGGCCGTCTGGACGGCGCATACACGCGCCATGCTCGTGCACTTCGGTCAGCGCGAACCATCCAGGCGCCTGCGATTCTGCCGGCTCGCCAGTGAGCCCAGGATGCGCTGGTAGCCGGACGGCAGCAGGCGCTGCATGGCGTCGATGACGTAGGCATCCGGGCCGATCAGCACTCGGCGAGCGTTCTTCTCGACTCCGCGCAGAATGGTTTTCGCCGCCAGTTCGGGCGGGGTGCGGAACAGCTTTTCGAAATCCTGCCTGCTGCGTTCCTGGCTCTGGCCGGTGACGGCCTCGGTGCTGGCGTCGAAGCGCGCATCACGCGCGATGTTGGTCTTGATGCCTCCCGGATGCACGCTGGTGGCGCTGACCGATCCCTTGTCGATGTCCAGCTCCTGTCGTAGCGCCTCGGTGAATCCACGCACCGCGAACTTGGTGGCGTTGTAAGTGCCCTGGGTCGGTACGCCGATCAGCCCGAACACGCTGGAAATGTTGATCACATGGCCTTCGCTGGAGGCGCGCAGGTGCGGCAGGAAGGCCTTGGTG
>JAJFJX010000037.1 GCA_021773655.1 Panacagrimonas sp. | reverse complement strand
CTGGGAGGCCGAGAATCTCTATGCCCAGGTGCAGCACGCCACCTGCAAAGGCGAGCCGTACCGTTTCGTCGATGGCCCGCCGTATGCCAATGGCGACATCCACATCGGGCACGCCGTCAACAAGGTGCTCAAGGACATCATCGTCAAGTCGCGTCGGCTCGGTGGGCGGCACGCACCGTTCACGCCGGGCTGGGACTGTCACGGCTTGCCGATCGAGCTTCAGGTCGAAAAGAAGTTCGGCAAGGTCGGCGAGAAACTCGACGCGGCCGGGTTTCGCGCCCGCTGCCGCGAGTTTGCACACGAGCAGATCGAGCGCCAGCGCGCAGACTTCAAGCGCCTGGGCGTGCTGGCCGACTGGTCGCGCCCCTACCTGACCATGGACCCGCGCTTCGAGGCCGAGCAGTTGCGCTGCCTGGCGCGCATCGTCGAACGCGGTCATGTCGTGCGCGGCTTCAAGCCGGTGCACTGGTGCCTGGATTGCGGTTCATCGCTGGCCGAGGCCGAGGTCGAATACGAGGACAAGCGTTCCACCGAGATCGACGTCCGCTTCGCGGCGGTCGATGCCGCCGATCTGGCGCGCCGTTTCGGCGTGCCGGATGCCGCGGGCGCCGGCTTCGTGATCTGGACCACCACGCCATGGACCTTGCCGGCCAACCAGGCGATCGCGATCAACCCGGCGCTGCGCTATGCGCTGGTGCGCACCGAACTGGCTGGCCCCGTGGTGCTGGCCATGGACCTGGTCGAGTCGGTGGGCCAGCGCTGGCATCAGTCGCTGGAGGTGCTGGCCACGGTCGAAGGTCGTGTGCTGGAGGGCGCACTCGCCGAGCACCCGTTTGCCGAACGCCAGGTGCCGCTCATCGCTGGCGAGCACGTCACGCTGGAGGCCGGGACCGGCCTGGTCCACACCGCACCGGCGCACGGCGCCGACGACTACGTTGTCGGGCAGGCCTACCGCCTGCCGGTGGATAACCCGGTGCAGTCCAACGGCGTCTACGCCGAGGGCACGGCGCTGGTGGCCGGGGTGCACGTGCGCAAGGCCGAGGCGCCGATCCTGGCCGCGCTCGAGGCTCGCGGGGCGCTGGTGTCACGCGCCAGCCTGACCCACAGTTTTCCGCATTGCTGGCGACACAAGTCGCCGCTGATCTTTCGTGCCACGCCGCAGTGGTTCGTGTCGATGGACGGCCGCGAGCTGCGGCCGCAGGCGCTGCAGGCGATCGCGCAGACACGCTGGATTCCCGAATGGGGCCAGGCGCGCATCCGTGAGATGGTGGCGGGCCGTCCGGACTGGTGCATCTCGCGCCAGCGGACCTGGGGGGTGCCGATGGCCGTGTTCGTGCATCGGCAGCGCCAGGACCTGCACCCGCAGACCGCCGAGCTGCTCGCACGCATCGCCGATGCCGTCGAGCACCGGGGCCTGGAGGCCTGGTTCGGCTCCGCTCCGGAGGACTGGGGCGTGGACGCGACGCAGTACGACAAATGCACCGACACCCTCGACGTCTGGTTCGATTCCGGCGTGGTGCACCAGTGCGCGATCAAGGCGCTCGAACCCGAGCAACTGGACGCCGATGGCAACGCGCCGGTGGGTGACCTCTACCTGGAGGGCTCCGACCAGCACCGGGGCTGGTTCCAGTCCTCCCTGCTCACCAGCACTGCAATGCACGGTCGTGCGCCGTACCGCGCGGTGCTCACCCACGGGTTCACCGTCGACGAACAAGGTCGCAAGATGTCCAAGTCGCTCGGCAACGTGGTGGCACCGCAGCAGGTGACCCAGACGCTGGGCGCCGACGTGCTGCGGCTGTGGGTGGCGGCCAGCGACTACTCCGGCGAGATCGCCATCTCCGACAAGCTGCTCACCCGCATGGCCGATGCCTACCGGCGCATCCGCAACACCGCGCGGTTCCTGCTGGGCAATCTGCACGGCTTCGAGCCGGGCACCGATCCGGTGCCGACCGACCAGATGGTCGCGATCGATCGCTGGGCGGTGGCGCAGGCCTCGGCGCTGCAGTCCGAGCTCGTTGGCGCCTATACCGACTGCCAGTTTCATGTGGTCTACCAGAAGCTGCACAACTACTGCGTGGTCGACCTTGGCGGCTGTTATCTGGACATCCTCAAGGACCGTCTCTACACCACCGGCGCCGGCAGCCAGCCGCGGCGTTCGGCGCAGACCGCGATGTGGCACATCCTGCAGGCGCTGGTGCGCTGGATCCAGCCGGTGCTGTCGTTCACCGCCGACGAGATCTGGCAGCTGATGCCGGGGGCGCCGGCAGGCAGCGTGTTTGCGCAGGCCTGGTACGGGTTCGACGATGCCCGGCCTGCCCAGGGGGATCCGGACTGGCCGCGTCTGCTGGCGGCGCGCGATGCGGTGCGCAAGGTGCTCGAAGGGCTGCGTGCCGAGGGGTGCATCGGCTCCGGTCTGAACGCCCGCGTCGAGCTTTACGCCGACGGCGAACTCGGAGCCGCACTGCGCCTGCCGGGCCAGGAGCTGCGCTTCTGGCTGCAGACCTCGGACGTCGAAGTGCACAGCCGCGATCAGGCGCCGCCCACCGCCCAGCTTCATGAACTGGAAGGCATCGGACCGCTGGCGATCGTCGCTGCGCGCAGCGTGCATCCCAAGTGCGCGCGCTGCTGGCATCAGCCTGGGGATGTCGGCGCCCATGCCGCCCACCCGACGCTTTGCGGACGTTGCGTGGACAATGTCGATGGCGCGGGCGAAGCCCGGCGCTACTTCTAGGAGCGCCGGTGGCCATTCAACTCAAGAATGTGCACTGGCTGTGGCTGTCGGCGGCGGTGATGCTGTCCGACCAGGTCAGCAAGCAGCTGGTGATCCTCAGCATCGAACGCTTCGACAGCCTGATCCTGCTGCCGGTGCTCAACTTCGTCCACCTGCAGAACCGGGGCGCGGCGTTTTCGATGATGAGCCAGATGCCGCCGTGGTTCTTCGTGCTGCTGGGGGTCGGGGTGTCGGTGGGCATCCTGGTCTGGCTGCGTCGACATCCGGTCGGTGAGCGCGCGGTGGCCGCCGGTCTGGCGCTGATCCTGGGAGGGGCGCTGGGAAACGTGATCGACCGGGTGCGCCTGGGGTACGTGACCGACTTCATCGACTTTCATGTCGGCGGCTGGCATTTCGCCGCCTTCAACATCGCCGACATGGCCATCAGCGTCGGGGCCGGTCTGCTGCTGCTGGACATGCTGCTGCAATGGCGTCGCGAACGCGCCCTGGCGCGGTCGGCCGGACGCCGGGGAGATGAGGTCTGATGCAGATCCTGCTCGCCAACCCGCGTGGATTCTGTGCGGGTGTCGATCGCGCCATCGAGATCGTCGAGCGTGCCCTTGAAGTGCTGGGCGCGCCGATCTACGTGCGCCACGAGGTGGTGCACAACCGCTTCGTGGTCGACGACCTGCGCGCCAAGGGCGCCGTGTTCGTCGAGGAGATCGACGAGATTCCATCCGGCGCCACCTGCATCTTTTCGGCCCACGGCGTTTCACAGGCGGTGCGCGCCGCTGCCGGCGCGCGCGGTCTGACCGTGTTCGATGCCAC
>JAJFJX010000360.1 GCA_021773655.1 Panacagrimonas sp. | reverse complement strand
CCGGAGATGCGATCACGGCGCGCTGCCGGCAAGCGCAGGAACAGCCATTGCGCCCAGCGCAGACGGGAGAACCGGCGCCAGCGCTGGTAGCCGCCATCATCGGTGCAGTAGCGATCACCATGGGAGATCAGCACGCGCTGCGGGCCGAGCTCGATGGTCGTCGGGTCGGGCAGGGGCGCAACGCCGGTGATCGCGAAGAACTCGCGTCCCACCATGAAATCGCGGTTGCCATGCTGGTAGTGGATGCGCACGCCGCTGGCGCTGAGCGCAGCCAGGCCGGCGACCTCGGCTGCGTAATGCTGCAGCCCGACATCGTCGCCGATCCAGGTTTCGAACAGGTCGCCGAGGATGTAGATCCGGCCGGCCTGTCGCGCCGGGCCCTGCAGAAAGCGCAGGAACACGTCACGCAAGGGCGAAGGATGCGAAGGCAGATGCAGGTCCGAGACAAACAGCGTGGTCTGCATCGGCGGCCGGAAGCTCAGCGCTGCAGAACCTTGCCCAGCGCGTCCAGGCACAAGGCCACATGCCGTGACGTGCAGCTCTGACCCATCAGGCCGATCCGCCAGATGCGGCCGGCATACTCGCCCAGTCCGGCACCGATCTCCAGGTCGTGCTCTTCGAGCAGACGACGACGCAGGCGCTCCTCGTCCACGCCCGCCGGCAGCCGCACCGCATTGAGCTGCGGCAGGCGTTCGCCCTCGGGCACCAGGTAGCTCAGACCCAGCGCCTCCAGCCCGCGCGCCAGCGACAGGTGGTGGTCGCGATGGCGTGCCCAGGAGCACTCCAGGCCTTCTTCGTGCAGCAGCACCAGCGCCTCGTGCAGTCCGTAGAGCGCGTTGACGGGTGCGGTGTGGTGGTAGGCACGCTTGGCCCCTTCACCCCAGTAGTTGATCACCAGGCCGAAGTCCATGAACCAGCTGCGGACCGGCGTGGAGCGTGCGCGCAGCTTTTCCACCGCGCGCGGACCGAAGCTGACCGGCGACAGGCCTGGCGGGCAGGACAGGCACTTCTGCGTGCCGCTGTAGATGGCGTCGATGCCCCAGGCGTCCATTTCCAGCTGCGATCCGCCCAGCGAGGTGACGGCGTCGACCAGGCTCAGGGTGTGGTGGCTGCGCGCCAGTTCGGCCAGGGTGCGGGCGTCGGACAGCGCGCCGGTGGAAGTCTCGGCGTGCACGAAGGCCAGCACGCTGGCCTCCGGATGCGCCTTGAGGGCGTCTTCGACCTTCTGAGGATCCACCGCGCGGCCCCAGGGGTCCTGTACGGTGATGACCTTTGCGCCCAGGCGTTCGGACATCGCGCGCATGCGCCCGCCGAACACGCCGTTGTCGCACACGATGATGGTGTCGCCTGGCTCCAGCAGATTGGCGAAGCAGGCTTCCATGCCGGCCGAACCCGGCCCGGAAATCGGCATGGTCAGCGTGTTGGAGGTGCGAAAGGTCTGCTGTAGCAGACCCTTGATGGTGTCCATCAGTCCGATGAAAGCCGGGTCCAGGTGGCCGATCGTGGGCTGTGCCATCGCCGCCAGCACGCGCGGATGCACATCCGAAGGGCCAGGGCCCATCAGCACCCGTCGCGGCGGCACGAAAGCCGGGAGTCCAGGCGTGACCGGAGCATTCATGTCTGCGATTCCTTACTGTGCGTCCAGCATGCTGGCCTTGTTGATCACCACGGTCTGGACCGGCACGTCGCGGCCGAACGGCGGTGCGCTGCCGGTGGGCGTGTTGGCGATCTTCTCGACCACGTCCATGCCTTCGACCACCTTGCCGAACACGGCATAACCCCAGCCGTCCTGGCCGGGGTAGTCGAGGAAATCGTTTTCGCCGTGGTTGATGAAGAACTGGCTGCTGGCCGAGTGCGGTGCGCTGGTACGGGCCATGGCGACGCTGCCGCGCTCGTTCCTGAGGCCGTTGGCGGCTTCGTTCTGGATCGGCGCGCGTGTGTCGCGCTCCTTCATCGAAACGTCATAGCCGCCGCCCTGAATCATGAAGCCCTTGATCACGCGATGAAACACCAGGCCGTCGTAGTGGCCGTCCTGAACGTACTGGGTGAAGTTGGCCACCGTCTTGGGCGCCTTGTCGGCGTTCAGTTCGAGGACGACATCGCCCATGCTGGTTTCGAGCTTGACGCGGGGAAGGGATTCGGCGGCGGCAGACATGGCAACTCCAAGACTGAGGGACAGGGACAGGGCAATGGTGCGCAGGCGCATGAGCGTGATTCTCCTGGATGATCGATTCAGGCCGCTTCCGGCCAGGGGTCGTCGCGTTCCACCTCTGCCAGGGCCTGATCAAGGACCTCGATCCCGGCGCCCGCACGATGGGCTTTTTCCGACAGCACGCGACGAAAGCCGCGGCCACCGGGCTGGCCACGAAACAGCCCCAGGATGTGGCGGGTGATGCGAGCCAGCGGCGTTCCGGCGGCAAGTTCGGCGCGCACGAAGTCGCGGTAAGCGTCGAGGATGGCGGCGCGGTCCAGCAGCGGCTCGTCGTCTTCGGTGAACAGCGCGGCCTGCATCTCGGCCAGGCTGTAGGGATTGTCATAGGCCTCGCGGCCGATCATCACGCCGTCGACATGGCGCAGATGCTCGCGGCACGCCTCCACGCCGGTGATGCCGCCGTTGATCACGATCCGCAGTTGCGGGTAGTCCTGCTTGAGGCGATACACCTGCGGATAGTTCAGTGGCGGCACCTCGCGATTCTCTTTCGGCGACAGGCCCGACAACCAGGCCTTGCGGGCGTGCACGATGAAGGTCTCGCAGCCCGCCGCGGCCACCGTCTCTACGAAGCCGCGGATGAAGTCGTAACCCTCCAGATCATCCACGCCCAGGCGGTGCTTGACCGTCACCGGCCGGCGGGTGGCGCGGCGCATCGCCGTCACTGCGCCCGCCACCAGCGACGCATCCTTCATCAGCACCGCACCGAAGCAGCCGGTCTGCACGCGGTCCGAAGGACAGCCGCAGTTGAGGTTGATCTCGTCGTAGCCGTACTGCTCGCCCAGCTCGGCGCAGCGGGCCAGCGCCCCCGGGTCGGAGCCGCCCAGCTGCAACGTCACCGGGTGTTCGGCCGCATCAAGACGCAGGTGCCGATGCACGTCGCCATGGATCAGCGCGCCGGTGGTCACCATCTCGGTGTACAGCCGGGCGTCGGGCGCGCAGATGCGGTGAAAGGACCGGCAGAAGCGGTCCGTCCAGTCCATCATGGGGGCCACGCACAGGCGCCAGGCAGCGGCGGTGTCGGTCTGCGTCATTTTCAGAAGGGTCGAAAAGCGGGGCATTGTATCGGCAACCTGTCTGTCCCTTCAGACAGCGCCTCGCGGCGCGTACGCCCGGCCGGCACGCCGACCCGTCGCCTCGCATCTGTCGCGACGCATCGGGCGCGTGGGCCGACAGACCCCGCCGGCCGTCGCGCCTCGGATCAGGGCCTCGGATCAGGGCTTCGTCCGGGTCCCTGCACGCAGCACGCGCACCAGCCGCGCCGAGCGGCGCTCCTGCGCGTCCGCTGATTCTTCGTCGCACTCGGGATGGATCACCTCGACTGCCGGGAATCCGGCCGATATCAATTCCGAGCGCGCCTCGAGCGCGGATCGGAAATGCAGATGGACCTCGCCGCGCACGAAGCGCGAAAGCAGGGCGACGAAGCTGCGCGCGGCCAGGCCGCGGTTGTCGCTGGCGATGTGCAGGTCGGACAGGTACAGCCCCTGAGGGAATGGCCGCAGGACGCGGGCGAATCGTTGCCAAATCAGCAGCACCTGGCGACGCGAAAAATAGTTGAGCAGGCCCTCGGTAATGATGGCGAGGCCGGTCTTGCGATCCAGGGCGGCAGCCAGATCCGACAGCGACCCGGGGCCGCCGTCGGCCAGGGCGTCGAGGGCCACCACGCGATGATGCGCCGAGGTGGCCCCCATCTTCTGCAGGCGGTTGCGCTTGAGTTTGGCCATGTCGGCCAGGTCGGCCTCGATGTAGGTGATGCGATCACCGTGGCGGCGGGCGAAGTCCCAGCCGCGCGGCGACAGGCCGGCCGCCACCTCGATGACCTGGCTGACCCGGCCGTCGACGATGGCCTGCTCCAGCCAGGCATCGAGGGCGCGGTGCCGCGCCAGCAGCAGGCCGTCCAGATTGGGCAGGCCCAGACGTCGCGCGCCGCCGTTGAGCGGGCGCAGCGCGGTATACAGCGCGCGCCCGGTGGGCGTGATCAGGCCGCGATGCGACAGGCCGTGGCGGTACCAGGTGTAGCCGGTGTAGTGCGCGGTGAGGCTGATTCGCGCGGAGTCCTCATCGGTCGGCATGTCTGCCGGTTTGCGGCTACGGATCATGGAGCCTGTCTTTCTTCGTCGTGGTGTGTTCGCCAGTAGAAGTGGGGTGCCCCCCCGGGGTCAATGTCTGCGGCGCCGGTGGCGTGTTGCTGCGATACAGTTCGAACATTGCACCGATGTGCGCCTCGACCCCGAATGCAGGAGAACGCCATGAACGCCGTCATCCCGCCCGGCCACCCGGTCCGCGACCAGGTTTCCAGTGAAGAATGGGAGCTGCGCGTGGACCTCGCGGCTGCCTACCGACTGGTCGCGTCCTACGGCTGGGACGATCTGGTCTTCACCCACATCTCGGCGCGCGTCCCCGGCCCAGAACATCATTTCCTGATCAATCCCTACGGCTGGATGTTCGACGAGATCACCGCCTCGTCGCTGGTCAAGATCGACCTGCAGGGCCGCAAGGTGATGGACTCTCCCTACGACATCAACCCGGCCGGCTTCACCATCCACAGTGCCATCCACCAGGCACGCGAGGACGTGGTTTGCGTGATGCACACCCATTCGATCAACGGCGTGGCGGTGTCGGCACAGAAGGACGGCCTGCTGCCGCTTTCGCAGACCGCGATCATCGCCGGCGCCTCGCTGGCCTATCACGACTACGAAGGCATTGCGCTGTACGAGGACGAAAAGCCGCGCCTGGTGGCCGACCTCGGCGACAAGTGGACGATGATGCTGCGCAACCATGGCTTGCTGACCATGGGAAAGAACTGCGCGGATGCCTTCATGCGCATGTACTTTCTGGAGGCCGCCTGCATGATCCAGGTGCGCGCCACCGGCCACGGCGGCGAACTCAACGCGGTGCCGGCCCAGGTGCTGGACACCATCGACGAGCAGATCGAAATGGTCACGCGCGGCCAGTTCGGCCTGCTGGCCTGGCCGGGCCTGCTGCGGCGGCTGGAAAGGCGAAATCCGGGTTATCGGGACTGACCGGCTCACTGGCTCACTGGCCGGCTGGCTGACGACCGGCAGATGTTCAAGGTCGGCGGCATGTCCGGCGTCAATCGCGACATGAAACGCGAGGCGCCGGACAACATCCTGCGGCTGTGGGCCTCACCGGAGCCGTTCGAATACAACGGCAAGAACTGGCGGGTGAACCTGCCGGCGTGGTCATTCCAGCTATTGCGCCCGCGACCGAAGTCCCTGCAGCAACCGAATCCGCCGATTGCCGTGGCGGGCCGGAGCAAGGGTGAGGGCACGCTCAAGCTGGCCGGCGAACGTGGCTTCATGATTCCGATGAGCCTGAACCTCAACCGCGCCTACGTGGCCAACCACCGTTCGACGGCGGGCGCGGACCGGCCTACGCACGCAATCCAGCCCCCGTAGGGCGACCCGTGGCCGCCAGCTTTGGCTGCACCGGCGCTCGGCCGAGGTACAGAGATCGGTTTGCCAACCACCGTCTGACGGCGGGCGCGGCCCGCCCTACCGGACCCCGAATCATCCGCCGATGAGGAGATTCGTCCACTCACGGCGCTTAAGGATTACGGGGCCGAATTTCCGCGCACCCGCAACGCCATCTTCGAGGGAGAACACCCATGCAAGTCAAGACAGACATTCCGCGCCACCTGGCCCCGCTGGCCGCCGGCCTTCTCATGCTGGCCACTGCGCCGGTCCACGCTGCCCAGATCGATGTTGGTCCCAATGGCTGCACGCTGGAAGACGCCATTATCGCGGCCAATGCCAATGCCGCACACGGCAGCTGCCCGGCCGGTGAGCCGGGGCGCGATGCCATCGTGCTGGAGCACAACAGCGTGCACGAGCTGTCGGGCGCGTTCCTGACCGTGGATTACGGCGCGGTGGCCACACCGCCCATTCGCGAGGCGCTGCTCATCATCGGCAGAGGCGCCACCGTGCGCCGTGCCGAGGGCGCACCGCCCGCGCGCCTGCTCCTTGCCGCCGGCATCCATGAGCCGACCGTGTCGCTGAGCATCCTCGATCTGACCCTCGAAGGCGGCATCGCCAACGAATTCGGCGGCGGCGGCATCCTGTTTGTCAGCCGCAACGCCGACGAGAGCCTGAGCCTCCAGCGCACCACGCTGCGCGGTAACGCGGCACCGGAACTGCCAGGCGGGGGCGGTGCCATCCGCTTTGTCGGTCCAGAATCGGCTCCGGCCGGCAGCCTGACCCTGCTGCAGGCGCAGGTCATCGACAACACGGCGAGTGACAGAGGTGCTGGCGTCCATGTCAGCGATGCCCAGGTCCGCATCGAGGACAGCACCTTCAGCGGCAATCGAACGTCCGATTCTTCCGGGGCACTGGCGGTGTTCAATCAGGAGCGCGACGGGGTTCCGCCACGCGAGGCGCTGATCAGCACGTCCACGTTCTCTGGCAATGAAGCCATTAACGGTGGCGGTCTGATCGTATTTGGCCGAGTGCGGCTGCTCGACAACACGATCACTGGCAATCGCACCGAACGCTCACCGAGCGGTCTGCTTTTGTTCGGTGCCCAGGCAGAACTGGAACGCAACCTGATTGCGGGCAACACGTCGCCGGAATCCGCAGAGATCACGGTCGCGCTGAGTGCCGTGACGCGGAGCCGGAACAACCTCATCGGGGTGAACGGAAATGCAGGCATCGAAAAACTGTGGGGCATGTACGACCTCGATGTCACCGACATCGTCCCGACCGTAGGCATCGACGCCATCCTCGCCCCGCTGGCCAGCAACGGCGGCAGCACCCAGACCCATGCGCTGGTGGCGGGCAGCCCGGCCATCGACGCGATTCCTGCCGAGTCCTGCGCGCAGGGCGATCCGGCCACCGACCAGCGCGGCGTGAGCCGTCCGCGCGGCGCCGGCTGCGACATCGGCGCCTACGAGTTCGGCGGCCCGACGCGACTGGAAGTCCTGCCGCTGGTGCAGACGCTGGTGCGCCAGGGTCTGCGCCTGCGCCAGCAGGTCACCGCCAGTGCCCGCATCACCAACCCGGGCGGATTGTCGGTGCAGGGTCTGACCGTGCGTTTCTCGGCGGGCCAGACCGCGCTGTGCGAAGCCGTGAGCGATGCCGACGGCATGGCCAGCTGCGTGGCCCAGCCGCTGACCCTGCTCAACAGCCTGCTCAACCTGGGCTACACCGCCACGTTCGACGGCGACGACACCTGGGACGCGAGCGAGGGCCAGAGCGGGTTGCTGGGCGGAGGGCTCTGAAGCGTCTGCGGGACGCTGGCGACGCCAGCACAGCGCATCGATGCAAGCCGACGGCCCCGGGGCGAGAGCTCCGGGGCCGTTCCGTTTTCGGCCCCGGGTCTCGGATGCCGGTTCCTGTGTCCCGCATCCGGCATCCGTCGATTCGAGTCTCGGTGGTTCCCCGATCAATGCGATGTTCGGCGACCGATGAGGGGTTTGCCGCTACACGGTCGCTTGTTTAGGTAAGCCCCTCACATTTCGTGGCGGGCCGAGCTTTCCATCCTCATGAATCGGGAGTACCTGAATGAAGAAGCGACCCCTTCGAAGCCGCACACACACCACGACCAGTGACCCGCAATCATCCACCCTGCCGTTCCGGCGCACCCGCCTGGCGGCGGCGGTTTCCCTGCTGGGTCTGGGGCTGGGCAGCGCACAGGCCGCCACGCTGGTGGTCGACACGCCCCTGGACGCCGTCGCCTTCGACGGCTTCTGCTCGCTGCGCGAGGCGGTGATCGTGGTCAACACCCAGGCCACGGCGGTGAACGTGGGCGTCGGCGCCCCGGCGGCCTTCGCCAATGGCGAATGTCTGACCGAATTCGACCCGGTGGATCCCACCGATCCGTTCGACACCATCAACCTGCCGGCGGGGACGTTTGCGCTGACTCTCCCGGGCGTACCGGGTGACGGTGCCAACTCCGGTGACCTGCTGCTGACTCGCAGCGTGGTGATCGACGGCGCCGGCCCTGCGTCCACCATCATCACCGCGGGCGGCGATGGACCCAATTCGATCAACAACCGCGTGTTCGACATCCAGGCCGCCAACGGCGAGGTCACCCTGAGCGACCTCACCGTCACCGGCGGCCGTCTGGCGGCGGGAGCGCCGAACGGAAACAACGCCGCGGGAATCGGCGTGTTTGCAGCGGGTGCGAACGTGGTGCTCGACAACATCCGCATCACCGACAACCACACCCAACCCGTCCCCGGGAGCGACGAGGCCGTCGGCGGCGGCCTGCGCGTGCTCCAGGCCGCTTCGGTGACCCTGCGCAATGGCACCCGCATCGACAACAACAGCGCGCTCGTCGGCGGCGGCGTGCATGCCGAACCCACTGCGCTGGTGGTGAACATCGAAGGCGCCAGCATCGACAGCAACAGTGCCGTCTTTTGCGGTGGCCTGCGACTGGCGGGGCCCCTGACCAATCTTGGAACCGGCACCGTGGTGTCGGACAACAGCGCAGAGAACAACGGCGGCGGCGCCTGCGTTTCCGGCCAGACCGATGGCCAGCCCCATACCGCCAACCTGGTTGGCGTCACCTTTGGTGACAACACCGCCGGCATCGATGGTGGTGGTCTGCATGTGGCCGCAGGTGCGGCGGTGAACATCGCTGGCGCCTCGCTGTTTCAGGGCAACGCCGCGACCAATGCATCCGGCGGCGGTGTGGTCATCGACAACAACAGCACCGCGCAGATTGACGGCAGCACTGTGCGCGACAACACCGCTGGCCAAGCCGGCGGCGGAATGTTTGTGCGCAATGGGTCCACCGTCACGATCACCGGCTCGACCGTCAGCGGAAATCTGTCGCGGGACAACAACAGCGGCGGCGGCGGTATCCGGGTCGACAACGCCACGCTCACGCTCACCCGCAGCCTGATCGGCGGCGACAGCGCCAGCACCGGCAACACCGCCGAGTTTGGCGGCGCCATCTCGGCGGTCTCGGGCGCCACGGTGAACCTGGTCAACACCACGGTCTCCGGCAACCGCGCCAACGTCGCTGGTGGCGGGTTCGACTTCGGCGGCTCGACCCTGTCGCTGTTCAGCAGCACGGTGACCGCCAACGTCGCACCGGACATCTCCGGCCTGGCGTTCTTTGGTGCCGACCAGGCGCTCACCGTCAACAACAGCATCGTGTCCGGCAACAACGGCGCGGATGACTGCGGCATCGGCGGTGGCACCGACCTGAGCACCAACGGCTTCAACGTGCTCGACACCGCCGGCTGCGAATTCCTGGCCACCATCGCACCCGCGGGCACCGCCAACACCGTCACCACCGATGCCGGCCTTGCCGCGCTGGCCGACAACGGCGGGCCCACGCTGACCCATGCCTCGCTGGCCTTTGACGGCGCCGCGGTGGACGGCGGCGATCCGGCCGGCTGCATCGACGCCGACGGCAACGTGCTGACCACCGATCAGCGTGGTGCGCCGCGCCCGCAGGACGGTGATCGTGACGGCACCCCGCGCTGCGACCTCGGCGCCTTCGAGCTCGGCGGCAACTCGCCGCCGGTGGCAGCCGACGACACTGCCACCGTGGCCGAGGACACCAGCGGCGTGCTGCTGGCCGACCTGACCGCCAACGATGTCGATCCCGACGGCGATGCGCTGAGCGTCACCGCGGTGCGCAACTTCTCTGCCGGTGGCAGTGCCAGCCTGGGCAACGGCATGGTCAGCTACACCCCGGCCGCCGACTTCAACGGCACCGAGACCTTCGACTACGACGTCTCCGACGGCTTCGGCGGCATGGACAGCGCCACCGTCACCGTCACCGTGACGCCGCAGAACGACTCCGTGGTGGCGGCCAACGACTCCGCCACCGTCGACGAGGACAGCAGCGCCAACCCGCTCGAAGTGCTGGCTAACGACGTCGATCCGGATGGCGACCTGCTGACGATCTCCGCGGTCGGCACTCCCGGCGACGGCGGCACGGTGACCCGCAACGGCGACAACACCGCGCTGCTCTACACCCCGGCCGCCAACTTTGCAGGCACCGAGACCTTCACCTACACCGCCAGCGACGGCCAGACCCAGTCCATGGCCACGGTGACGGTCACGGTGGTCGACGACAACGACCCCAACGACAACCCGGAACCGGAACCGCAGCCTGAACCCGAGCCGGCCCCGGGCGGTGGTGGCGGTGGTGGTGGCGGCAGCATCGGCCTGGGCCTGCTCGGCCTGATGGGCGCGCTGAGGCTGCTGCGTCGGCGTCGGCCTCGCGGCTGAGGCGACCGATCTGCCGGCGGCCACGCGGTGGGTCCCCGCACCGGACTGACTCCATGTCAGTCCCGTGTAAGTCCATCGCGTGCCCGCCCGCATCTGCTGACCACCCGATCAATCCACCTGCCGGACCGCGAACCGGTGAGGGGTTGTCCAAACCCTGGTCGCTTGAGGGAGGAATGAAGCCGGAATTTTCCGGATCCAACGCACCACCCCAAGAGGCCCCGACATGAACATCTCCACCACCTCCCTCTGGAACCCCCTCCACCACATCTTCGACACGGCCATGATCCGAGCCGGCAGCAGCATGCGCCCGGACGAGTCGATGGCTGCCTGGAGTCGCGCTGGCTTGAGCCAGGAATATCTTGCAGATGCGCTCGAAAGCCTGAGCCTTGCCGGTTATCTGCGCCTGGCAGACAGTACCCCGGGTTGGCACCCGGGCTACGGCGACTACGGCGACTTCCGCGTGCGGCGGCGGTAGCGGACCGACCAGGGCCGCAGCATGGCGACATGCGAGTCGCAGATCGGCCTCCGGGTGTCCGC
>JAJFJX010000359.1 GCA_021773655.1 Panacagrimonas sp. | reverse complement strand
GACTGGCGCGCCGGAACGTCTGAAATCGCCTCGCATGCCGAGCAGTACCCTGGACCGCTACCTGCTGCGCGAGACCCTTGCGGCCACCCTGGCCGTGACCCTGGTCCTGCTGGCGATCATGTTGTCTGCGCGTTTCGCGCGCTTTCTCGGTGCGGTGGCCACCGGCGACCTTCCTCGTGACGTGCTGGCGCTGGTGGTGGGGCTGTCGAGCCTGCAGTACCTGGTGCTGCTGATTCCGGCGGCTCTGCTGCTGGCGGTGATGCTGACGCTGGGCCGGCTGTACAAGGACAGCGAGATTGCCGCGATGATGGGTTGCGGGGTCAGCCTGGGCGGGCTCTACCGGCCGTTCCTGTGGCTGTCGGTGCTGATGGCGCTGCTGACCGCGTGGCTTGCTTTCGACGCCGGGCCGTGGGCCGGGCGACAGGTCGATTTCATTTCCAAGGACGCGCGCCGACTGGTGCAGTACACCCCCTTCGAGCCGGGCCGCTTCCGGGCAGTGGCCGGCGGGCGTGCCGTGTTCTACACCGAGCAGATCGACCCGACCGGGGAAAAGCTGACCACCGTCTTTGCGCGGATCGAGGAGGACGATTCGGAAAGCGTGATCATCGCCAGCGAGGGGCGCCAGCAGATTGATCCGAAGTCCGGCGAGCGACGGGTGACCCTGTTCGGGGGCTGGCGGTATGCCGGGCAACCGGGCCAGGCGGCGTTCGACGTCATGCGATTCGAGGAGTTCGAAACCCGAATCACTCCGCCGGCGTTCGTCTACGCCAGCAGCAAGCGCAAGCTTTCGGCCACCAGCGACCTGCTGGCTTCACAGGATCCGGAGGATCAGGCCGAACTGGCCTGGCGCATCGCCGCGCCGGTGTCGGTGCTGGTGCTCGGCCTGCTTGCAGTGCCGCTGTCTCACCTGCGGCCGCGTCAGGGGCGCTACGGCAAGCTGGTCATCGGCATCGTGCTGTACCTGCTTTATTCCAACCTGCTCGGGCTGGGCCAGGCCTGGATCGCCAAGGGCCAGGTGCCGGCCTGGGTGGGGTTGTGGTGGGTCCATGCCCTGTTCGCCTGTGGTGCCCTGTTGCTTTTCGCGCAACAGCTGGGGTGGGGGCTGGGGCTGGGGAGGCGTACCGCGACATGAGCCGCCTGTTGGGACAACTGGATCGCTACGTGGTCGGCGCCATCCTGGGCCTGAGCGCCGTGGTGGGCCTGGGGCTGGTTTCGCTGTACAGCTTCATCAGCTTCATCACCGAGATCGACCAGAGCAGCGATTCGCTCGGCGTCGGACAGATCTTCGTGGTAACGCTGCTGAGCATGCCGGCCGGCCTCTACGTGCTGATGCCGCTGGTGGCGATGCTGGGCACCCTGCTCGGCGTCGGGCAATTGGCGGCACAGAGCGAGATCACCGCCATGCGCGCCGCTGGCTATTCCAACCTGCGCCTCGGTCGTGCGGCGCTGATCGCCGGGCTGCTGATGGGACTGCTGGCGGTCGGCCTGGGCGAGAGCGTCGGGCCGATCGGGCAGCAGGCGGCCGAACGCATCAAGGCCGGCATCGAGGCCGATGTCGGCGGCGAGTCGGGCGTCGGGCCGGTCTGGCTGCGCGACGGCGGCAACGTCTATTTCATCCGCCGGCTGCAGGCGGAGGATCGATTCGCCGACGCCCAGATCTACCGCTTCGACGTCGCCCTGAATCTGCGCTCCATCCTGTCGGTGGACTCCGCCCGCTATGTGCGCGGTCGCTGGCAGTTCAAAGGGGTCAGCGAAACCCGCTTCGATGGCCAGTCCGTCCGAGTACAGCAGCGCGATGTGCTGGCGTGGCAGAGCGGCATCGATCCAGAGGTGCTGGAACTCTACGTGCTCGAGGCCGACACGCTGTCGGTCACCGGCCTGTTGCGGCTGATCGCCTACCTGGATGGAAATGGCCTGGACACCCGGGAGCAGCAACTCGAACTGTGGCGCAAGATGATTGCCCCGTTGACCGTGATGGCGATGGTGCTATTTGCGGTGCCGTTCGTGTTCGGCCCCACCCGCGGTGGAGGGGCCGGCCAACGTCTGCTGATCGGCGTGCTGGTGGGCATCGGCTTTCACCTGCTCAACGAGATTTCAGCCAACTTCGGGGCCCTGTACGGCTGGCCGGCGCCACTGGCGGCGGGACTGCCAACCGCCGTGCTGGCGCTGGCCGCCGTGGCGCGGCTGGGCGCCGCGCGCTGACTCCGTCCTGCAGGTTTGGCCGGCGCGTCAGTCTGCGCGTCAGTCGGCGCTGGGCAGGCGCACCGTCTCGGTGCCGCTGATCCAGTCGCAGGGTGCGCGATGGCGCGCGTCCAGTTGCATCAGCGCGGCCAGGCTCACGCTGGCGATGAGCGACCCGATGGCGACCGGAGCCGGCAGAGGTCCGTCTGCCAGACCCGGAATTGCCAGCACGCTAGGCATCAGTGCCAGCATCCAGGTCGCGAGCATCGTGGCGTAACGCACCACAGCCACCGGCCAGCGCAGGGGGCGACCGTCCAGGCGACGCACCTGCAGGCGCCACGCCTTCATGCCCAGGGTCTGCCCACCGCGGGTCCAGGACCGGCCGAAGAAATACAGGCCGACGCCGAAGAACAGCGCCTGCAGCCAGACCGAAGAAGCCGGCACGCCGAGCAGATGCCCGCGCACGATCAGCTCGATCAGTGCCACAGCCATCCACAGCCCCAGCAGCAGCAGGCCGTCGTAGCTTGCCGCCGCCAGGCGGCGCCAAAGGGGTGCAGGAACGATCAGGTCGGACATGGGTTACTGGACAGGGCGTGCAGATGGCGGCCGGCCTGATAGTGTGCGGCAACAGAGATCAAAGGAGAGGCAGATGCGCGGGCTCCTGCTGTGGGTGGCGCTCATGGGAAGCGCAACGGCGGCGGCTGCAGATTGCGTGCGCACGGACATCGACGTGACCCTGCGTCGCCTGATGGGGGAACAGGAAAACCTGTGCCGGACCTACGGTGGCAAGGTCATGCTGGTGGTCAACGTCGCCAGCCATTGCGGGTTCACGCCCCAGTACGAGGCGCTGGAGCAGATCTATCGACGCTACCGTGACCAGGGACTGGTCGTCCTGGGCTTCCCATCGGCCGATTTCGGTGGGCAAGAGTTCGAAGACGAAGACCGGATCGCCAGATTCTGCAAGCTCAACTTCGGCGTCAGCTTTCCGATGTTCGGCAAGTCGGCCGTCAGCGGGCCAGGCGCCAACCCCCTGTTCGCCACGCTTGGCGCCCGGACCGGGAAGATGCCGCAGTGGAACTTCAACAAGTACCTGATCGGTCGCGATGGCCGCGTGATCGCCCACTATCCCAGCGGCGTGCGGCCCGATGATCCGCAGATGCAGCGGGCGATCCAGAGCGCCCTGAGCAACGGCGTGGCCACCACTGACCCTTGAACGCTGCGTTCGACCGCCCCCGAGCAGAAATCGCGGCCGACGCAGCGCGGCGGAATGTGGAGCCCGGCGCGTCACCGCGCAGCGGCGAGGAGCGTCGCGAGCCAGGCTGTGTCCAGGCCGGCCCGTCTCGGGGAGCGCTCGGGAGAAGGAGGGTCCGGGCAGGAACCGAAGCTGCGGCCAGACGCCTGGGGCGCGCGGGCACGATAGCCAATTTGCCAATGAAACAATTGTGTTTTATGGATCAGGCGTTTTGCTCGTCTGCTCCACATCTGTTTGGTGCCGTCATGTCCCGCTAAAACGAACGAGGCTGGGAAGTAGAGCGCCAGTACGCGGACGTTCGCCAGAAAATCGTCAAGCAGGTTCGCTACGATTTCCGCATCACGCTGCCGGACGGTAGGCGCGTCATTCGGTCCTTCAAGTCGAAGCAGACCGCGCACGCAAAAACGGATCACCCGGTGCTGGGCTTCAAGCCGGAATCCCTGAGCCAGGCTTTCGACCGGGCTTGCCAATGCCGCGGAATCCTGGAGCTGCGCCTGCACGACCTGCGACATCAAGCGACGCTGCGGCGGCCTGGACATGACGGAAGTCGGCGCCATCACCGGACACAAGACGCTGAACATACTCAGGCGGTACACTCGACTCCGCGCGGATCAGATCTCCCCGAAAATGGAACGTCTGGCGCTTCAGTCGGCCGACAACGCGCCACTCGAAGTTCAACTCGCCGCGGTCCTCAAGGAACTGCGCCTGCTCCGGCAAATGTGAAAAGCCCCGGTAGCTCAGTGGATAGAGCGAACGCCTCCTAAGCGTTAGGCCGCAGGTTCGATTCCTGCTCGGGGCGCCAATTGTTCATCCAAGGGAGCCCAAGGGAATCAGGATTCCATCGGCAAGTGCGCAAGAGCGCTGTGGTTCTCGTCGTCTGGCGTCCAGGTGCGCTCACGGGCCGCCAGTGTTAGCTGCCAGGTTTTGTGCGGGCTCGACCAATTCGGACGCGCCGGGATACCCGCATGGCTGCCCTGGCTGACACGCTGATCCGGAACGCACGTCCGGCCCTTGCCTCCCCGCAAGGTCCTCCCGTGCATGCCGCATCACGCCGGACATGACGGCACCGCGCAGCTCGGTAGTGGGCCGTCGGATCTATGCGCGGCGCCGGTGGTTCGGCACCATCTGCGCATCGATTCACTCGGAGCAGCGCTGACGTGCGTGAGCCATCGACACTTCGATCTCGACGACGCGACGTAGCAGATCGCGCTGCATCATTGGCAGCGGCGGATCGCCACTGCGATATCGAAGGACTTCCGCCAACCAGCCGCGCAGCGCTTTTCTTCGACGCGGCGCTCGTCGAAGGGACCCTGTCTGCCGAGGACGTCATCGCTCAACTGCGCCGCATGCATCACGGCCTTCGGTGAGTGCGGCATCGCCGCCCGCTGGCGGTGCATATCGAGGCGGCACCCCGGTGCTATTGCCTCAGCGAACACACCCGGGGGCGGTCCGGCAGTCGCCGGATCAGCCGGTTTCGAGGGGCAGCGCCGGCCACGAAAATACCTGCTCCACTTCTGCTCTGTCGACGCAAAAACGAGCAAGACTGCGTATGGCGGCTCAACCAAGCGCAAAGAAAGGTTCCCAATCAGAACAGGTAGATGCGCGAACGCCGCATGTTTTCGTGCCCTGAGAGGCCCCCCTTGGGAGGCAGATGCTGTATCCGTCGAACTGTCGGGGCGAGGCGCGAGTCTGGCGGATTGCCGAGCGCCGCTTACTTCGCTGGGTCATTGTTGCCAAACTACTTGTTGATTATCGGCGATTTGGTTGTTTGGTCAGTACTTTCAAGCTAGCATCCTGACCGAATCAGGGCGTCGCTTTCAATCGATGAGCGACACGGCTTTTGGGGGAATTATGGGCA
>JAJFJX010000358.1 GCA_021773655.1 Panacagrimonas sp. | reverse complement strand
CAGTCACCCGGTGGCGCAGCGCCAGATCACGCGCCACGTCCACCGTGAGGTCGGCGCGGATGAGAACCTGCTGCGGCTGGCGTACGTCATCGCGCGAGTCATTGCGCGATGACGAAGCCTTCGGGTGATGGCCCTTGTGGTTGCCCTTTCCCGGCGGCGGCTCCGCCACCGCCGCGGCCGCCAGCAAAAAGGTCGCGCAAACCGACAGCGCAGCACCGATGAACATCTTCATCTGTACATCTCCGCATGAGAATGATGATCGGCAGCCACGCCGTTCCCGGTATCACCACGACGCCGGGACGGCCCTCAGAAATCCAGTTGCGTTGCTTCACCGGCCACGATGAGCGCGTCGGCGGGCAGAATGAACTGGATGTCGTCGTCTGCAGGCGCGGGCGCATCGTCCCCGGCCTGGCAGCTCAGCGCCACCGTGTAGTCGCCTTCCAGCAGGAAGCCGACTTCGTAGCTGAAGCTCAGCGGCACGCCGTCACCGCCCCCCGGCTGCAGCAGCGCGGTGGTCAGCGGCTCAGGGTCACTGCCGTCGAAGTCGTCGGGCGTCTGTCCGCCGCCGGAGTACACGTACACCGCAGCGCCGACGCCACTCACCGGATCGGAGGTGCAGGAGGCGTCGGCCAGCAGGGCGGGATCAACCTCGCCCACCAGCGTACCCACTGCAGCGTTGTCCACCACACGCAGTACCGGCCGCAGGTTGTAGCAACCAGTTGCGCCACGCTCGGCGATGGACTTGCGCAGGTCGAAATCGACGGTGTAGGCCGCGCTGCCGCCGGCCGCGAGCGTGATCGGCCCCTGAATCTTCAGGCCGGTCTGCGCACCACTCGGCACGATCAGCGGATAGTCGGTGCCATCGACGGTGATGAAGTTGGGGTGGTTCGGATCGCTCTGCGCGGAGTTGCAACTGGCATTGGCGGGCCCATCGACGATCAGGCGGACCTGGTCGTACACGCCCACCGGCACCTGGCGATCCTGGATCAGAAAGAATTGTTGATCGCCCTGCTGCTCCAGCAGGTCCACCGATATCGGCGCATCGAACACAAAGCTCTCACGGACCTGATCGTCGCCATCGAGCAGTTCGATGCCGGTGAATGTCACGACCACCCTTTCGGCATCGTCGACCGGCGCATCGGTCACGCCTACGCTCAAGGAGCCGGTCTGCGCGTTGCCGGAACCGCCGCTGCTACCACCGCAGGCCGCCGTCAGCAGTGCCAGTACCGCAGTTGCGGCCAGATATCCATTCTTCAGCATCGTGTTCTCCTTGAGTCGTGGTCCGTCGGACGCCGCCAACGCAACTCCTGTCAGCCCCGCGGTAGAAATGCCAGGGCACATCGCGTAGAAGTGCTGCCTGTCAGGCGAGGATTATTCCCGTCGGTCGTGAACACTCGCTGAGCGAACAACTGACCCATCCGCAATGAACGTCATGAACCACCTGGGGTTCGCCGCCTGCATCGGCGCCACATTGCTCATCGCAAGTGCACCATCGCATTCGCGAACGGTGTATCAGTGGACCGACGCTCAAGGCGTGGAGCACTACAGCGATACGCCGGTGGCCGGCGCTCGCAAGGTCTGGATGCCGACCTCACCGGTACCGAAAGTCTCCCGCCTGCCGGCATCCGAACTCACCGAAAGCGGTGATGCGAACGCCGAGGTATCCCAGGAGGATTCTGCCGCTGCGCTGTGCATGCTCAAACGCAGGCAACTGGAGCAGTACCAGGGGTCGGCGAGCATTGCCGAACGCAACCATCTGGGCGAAGAGCGCGAATACACGCTGGCAGAGCGCGAGGAACTGCTGGCGCTGACCCGCGAGCAACTCGAAAAGGCCTGCGCTTCCTGATCTCCCTGCGGGGGCGCGCTACTTGCTCCAGCAGGTATCGGGGGAGCTGCCAGAGGCGGTGCGGACACCGGTCGAGGAGAGTGTCAACTTAGCGCAGCGCGTATCAGCGGTCTGGTTGTTCACCGGTGTCGCCGCCACTGTGTAGCTGAGATTGGCCGCATTCTCCAGGGTCACGCTGTAAATGACCTGGTCGCCGTCAGCCGACCTCATCACCTGTTCGCGATCCAGGAAAGCGGTGTCGGCGGCGTAACCGAGCTCGGTCAGCGACAGCGCGTAGCGCTTGCGGTCCGACCGGAACGACTCCTGCCTCGAGGTGAGCTCGGACAGCATGGCCTTTGCCACCGCACGGTTTCCGCGCAGCACGTATTCACGATAGGACGGCAGCGCAATCGCCGCCAGGATGCCGACGATCGCCACGGCGATCATCAGCTCCATCAGCGTGAAGCCGGCGGCGCCCCGCATTCTCACGGCGCGTCCCTCGGCGGGCTTTCGCCCCTGCGCCAGAAGCCGCGGAAGCGGTTCGAGCCCGGTGCCTCGCCAAACTTGAGGTCGGGCCTGAGGATGGTGCGGTCGGAGGGCCCGGACACATAAACCACCTGCGCCGGGATGCCGGCGGAGGCCAGGCGCTGCACGCGATCTTCCAGATCGAGGTCGCTGGAGTCGGAATCGAATTCGCGGAACACCGGCGCGCCGTCGCCCAGGCGTACCGCATAGAGATTGCCGACCCCCTCGCTGGGCGCGCAGCTTCCCGCCGCGCTCTGCGGCACATAGGTGGTGAAGAACACCACGTTGCGGAACGTCAGCGGTGCAGCCAGACCCTTCTCGCCCGTGGCGGGGAGCCGGATGCGCCAGCCATTGACGAGGTTTCCGCAGGCCTCGGGGATATCGGCCGCGCTGCAGTTGACGCTGGTGATGTCGGTGAGATCGTCGTGCGCGGTGACGCGATCCGCCGCTTTGCCGACCCCGATGGCGTTGTCCCTGACCATGTAGAGCCAGTTCTCGGCCACGCCGCCCTTGTCCAATGGATCGGCGCGGTCGCCGCTTTCGATCAGGATGGCGTCGTAGGCGCCATTGACGTCCTTGGTCTGCACGATATCGGGCTCGTGGAAGAAGCGGCGGTCGTTGACCTTGCCAGATCCCGCATGGCGGCCGAGGCGCGCCAGCCGCGAGAGCTTCCATTTGGCGGTATCGGGTCCGGTCAGGTCGGCGCGCCAGATGTTGCCGCCGCTGTCGCCAACCACGATGCGATCAAGCACGTCGTCGCCATTGGTGTCCACGGCGGCGACGTCCGAGGGGATGCTGTCCAGCAGATCGGCGTGCCGGTAGATGCGGGCGTCGCCGCTGGGGCCGGTGCTGCCGCCGCCCACCGCCTTCCAGATCAGTGCACCGGTATCGGCATTGACGACGTAGATCGCGCGGCCTTCGTTGTCATTGGTTCCGACGCCGTCCTGACGATCCTTGTTGTCGTCGTAGCCGCCGGCGAACACCAGCACCGGGACCGGTTGGGCCTGCCCCTCCAGGCGCACGAAGCCGGT
>JAJFJX010000357.1 GCA_021773655.1 Panacagrimonas sp. | reverse complement strand
CAGCCCAAGGCGTTGATCCTCACCCCCACGCGCGAGGCATGGCCCGGCTATCTGCAGCGGCAGCGCAACGGACTCGGCCGGATGCACGACGGTGGCGGGGTCTACCCGGACTTGCGAATTCTGGAAGCAACCTGGCAATTGGTTGATGCGGCGCCCCAATGCGAGATTCCACGGGAAAACCGGCGCCTCGTGGAAGAAGCCACTCACCCCGACGCGCTGAACGCCATCGTGCGCAATGGGGGCGCGGTCTGGGAGGCGCATCGAAATGGCATTGAAGGCTCAAGCGGTAGCGAACGCAGCCTGGGCCACCTCCATGCGCTGGATTTTGATCATGCCTTTGATGATCAATTTCCCTTTGCCGACGCCGACGAAAAAATTTCCACTCGTCTGGGCCTTGCAGACCGTTTGGTGGAATTTGATGTGCCCGTCGCCGGCCCATTCGGTCCGGTGAAGCAGATCGCATTGCGCTTTCATCTGCTTGCGGAAGACCTCGCCCTCGACGCCCGGCCGCAACTGATGGGTGCATCAGCAACCGGATTCACGTTCCGCCTTGGCGAGCAGACCTATGCCTATACTCGCACCGGGGTGGAGCTGCTACGCCAAACCGGCACTGGCGGCGCAACTTAGGGGAAGCCATGCAGACGCGCCATAACGTGCTTGACGATGCGCTGTTGTCATTCAGGCAGGCCTCTACGGGGGCACTTTGCAAGGTGACGTTGCCGCAACTTTTTGCGGCCATGGCGCGCGATGAAGTACGTGACTTCCCTGCGCTCAGGCCACACCAGCGGCACCCCTGGCACGCCTTTCTCGTGCAAGTAGCCGCCATTGCCCTTCACCGCGCCAACCGCGAAGAACCTTTCGAGAACGCGGCTGCGTGGCGCGAAGGACTTCTTGCACTGACACCCGATCAGCCTGACGGAGCCGCCTGGTCGCTCGTGTCGCTGCTGGATCAACCGGCGCTGTTGCAGCCGCCGGTACCGGAAGCATCGTTGACTGGATGGAAGTCGATCCCGACGCCTGATGCTCTGGACATGCTCGTCACCTCGAAGAACCATGATCTGAAAGGTGAGCGGATGCGTGGCGCAAGTCCGGAGGACTGGCTGCTGGCGCTACTGAGCCTGCAGACGCAGGAAGGTTTTCTTGGCGCCGGAAACTACGGCATTTCGCGTATGAATGGCGGCTTTGCCAGCCGCCCTGGACTTGGCGTTCTTCCGCAGGGATGCTGGGGAAAGCGCTGGCAGCGCGATGTTTTGGTGCTGCTCGCGGAACGGGAATCCATACTGGCCAACGAGGAAATGGCTGCGCAGGCAGGACACGTCCTGTTGTGGCTTCTACCCTGGGACGGCACGTCTAGCATAGGCTTTGCCAGCCTTGATCCGCTCTACGTCGAAATTTGTCGCCGTGTGCGTCTGATACAGCACGATGGACAGATGACGGCCCTGGGAATCGGCAGCAAAAAAGCGCGCGTCGAAGCCAAAGAGCGCAATGGCCGAACCGGCGACGCGTGGACGCCCATTGATGTTTCCGGCGGCAAGGCGCTGACCATTACCGGAGACGGGTTCGACTACAAGCGCATGAGCGATCTGCTCTTTGAGGATTCGACCTACCTGAAACCGGTCGCGCTTCGGGTCAGACGTGATGATGGACAGACTGGACTCCATGTCATCGCGCAGAGCATCACGCGTGGGCAGGGTAAAACCGAGGGTTATCACGAACGTCGGGTCTTCATCTCTCCGAAGACGGCGGGATTTCTCTCACGCGGCACGACAGACGTGCCGGCCCGATTGGCCGAGGCCAGGATCGAATCCATTGGCGCACTGCGGAAACTGCTCTGGGGTGCCGTGTGCGTCCTTTTGCGCAATGGCGACGGCGACGACGCAAGCGATCCGCAGAAGGCCCGCGCGGGTCGCTACGCGCGCCGCTTCGAGCTGGCCGAGGACGCACGGTTCTTTGATGACCTGGCGCAAGCCATTGAAGCCGAGGAATCCGAGCGCGCGGAAATTTTCGACAACTGGCTGAAAGCATGTTTCGAGCGTGCCGAGGCCATTCTTCGTGATGCGTTTCCCACCGTCCCGCGCAGCGGCATTCAGCGCTACCGCGCCCAGGCAGCGGCCCTGCGTTATCTGCATGGACGGGTACGCGGTCCCAAATCACCGCTCCCGGCCTTGCGCGATCTGCTCGCCCAGAGGCCCGATCAACAAGAGACGGAGGCGTCCGATGTCAGTTGAACCCACCACGGCAGCACCCGCAGCGTCGACCGCGAATCGATATGCGGCACTGGCGAAAGCCATCACGCGTGGCGGAACGGGTGACGCCGCCGCACTGGCACGCCTTGACCCGGACGGAGCCTTGCAGCCACATCAGATCGCAGCCGCGGTGCGTGCGTTCCTGGCTGCGGGAATCGAACCCGAAGGCTGGAGCGCCGCGCAGTGGCAGCGCTGGTCGCTCATTGCACACGGCATTGCATTGGCTGGTCATGACGGCGGCCGATCGTTGGGTTGGCAGCTTGCCAAAGCGGGCGTGGCAGAGAGCCGGGTCACCAAGCTGCTGACCGCACGAGGCGACGCGTTTTCCGCGCTGATCCCGCGCTTGTTGCGATTGCTGGCCAGCAAGGCCGTTGCGCCGAACTGGAACGAGATGGGCGCTCTGATCCACCAGCAAGCCCTTACCGGAGCGGACGCAGTGAGTCGCGCCGAAGAAATCCGTTTGAGAATCGCAAGCCGCTATTTTGCCGCCGCATCCGAAGCCCCCAACCCAGCCGCCTAGGAAAGAACAGGAACTTCTCATGAGTACACCTCGCTTCCTTCAGATTCACAGCCTCCATCACTACCCTGCGGCTCTGCTCAATCGCGACGACGCTGGACTCGCAAAGCGCCTGCCGATGGGAGATGCGATACGCACGCGCATTTCCTCGCAGTGCCTCAAGCGTCACTGGCGCGTTGCCGAGGATGTACATGCCCTGAAAACGCTCGACATTCCGATGGCAGTACGCTCACGCGGCACATTGGAAATGATTCGGGACGGCATCGCGAAGCGAGGCGTCGCCGCTGAACTGGCCCAGTGCGCAGCAGAGTCACTCCGCACCGGCGGCCTGTTGGACAAGGCCGGGAAGGATCAGAAAGGCGAGGAAGCACTCAGGACCGGCCAGGCGGTGTTGATGGGCAGGGCCGAAATTGGTTACCTCGTGGATCGCTGCACCAGCCTTGCCGCGACTCACACCGATGAGAAAGCCCTCAAGGCAGCAATCGTTCAGTTCCTCAGGGATGAAAAGAAGAATATCGAGCAATTGCGCCACGGCAGCGGCCTCGAATCCGCCCTGTTCGGACGCATGGTCACGTCCGATGTCCTGGCCAGCAGAGACGCTGCCGTCTACGTGAGCCACGCCTTCACCGTGCATGAACAGCAAGTCGAAAACGATTACTTCACTGTAGTCGACGACCTGCTCCGCGAGGCCGGCGAACAGGGATCGGCCGGCATTTTCGATACCGAGCTTGCCAGCGGTCTCTATTACGGCTATGTGGTGGTGGACGTGCCCCAACTGGTGGCCAATCTTGAAGGTCTGAAGCTCGATGAGTGCTTCACGGCCCCACCGGACAAGCGCGAGCTCGCTGGCCGCGTCGTCCATCATCTGCTGCATCTGATTGCCACCGTCAGCCCAGGCGCCAAGCGTGGCTCCACTGCGCCGTTCGATTACGCGAGCTTCCTGCTTGTAGAAGCTGGCGACTGGCAACCACGCAGTCTGGCTGGTGCCTTCCACAACGCCCTGCCGACCCGAACGCCGCAATTGCGCGAAGCCGCCGTCCGCCGCTTGGCGGAACAGATTGATCAACTCGACACCGCCTATGGCAGCACGATGGCACGGCGTTTCCTTGCGCTGGATGCCGTGGAAGTCCCGGGCGCGCAGCGGCTGCAACTCACCGCGCTGGCCCAGTGGACGCAGGAGATCATCAAGACAGGCATGACCGAGATCTGAGATGGCGCGTCATCTTCTGATACGCCTGCAAGCGCCGCTCATTGCCTTTGGCGGGGAAACGATCGACAACTTCGGCGTCATCCGACCGTTTCCGGCCCTTTCGATGGTCACAGGGCTGCTCGCCAACGCGCTGGGCCATGATCGCAGTGAAGCGGATCGCCACAATCGCCTGCAGCAACGTTTGGTGGTGGGCTCGCGCCTGGAAACCGAGGGGACACGCCTCACCGACTTTCAGACCGCGCAACTCGGCGCAAAGGACCATGGCTGGACGACTCTGGGTGCCCCGGAGGGCAGAGCAGGCGGCGCCGCCACCTATGACAGCCCCCATCTGCGTTATCGCGACTACCACGCTGATCTCCACGCATTGATCGCCCTGCGGCTGAGAGACGAATCCGAAGCGCCGACGCTCGACGATTTGGCGTACGCCCTCGATCACCCTGCACGACCGCTTTTCGTCGGCCGCAAACCGTGCTTGCCCAGCTGCCGACTCTTCGCAGGCTGGTGCGAGGCAGACGATGTGCTGTCTGCGCTCGCCGCGCAGCCGAGTGAGTCGGATGCCCCATTGGCCGTGCAATGGCCCGAAGGAGAAGGCGTGCTGCCGAATATGCATGCGTCTGATATCTGTGATGAACGCAATTGGCTTAGCGGCGTTCATGGCGGTTGGCGTCCGGTGCTGGAGGGCCGTCTTGCTGCAAAGTCGGCGGCCGGGGGATCCCGATGAACGCTGCACCCGAGGGATCACTTCACCTTTTGCAGTGCTATCCGGATGTCAGGCAATTGGCGCTCTGGGGGCATCGCAACGGCTTGCTGCGAACGGCGCAGGAAACCGGCTTCCAGAAAGATGATCCGGGATATGTGCTTCACGCGCTTCTCAGGGCGGCCTTCGGGGATCTTGCGCCCAAACCATTCTGGTATCGCGTTGGCCGCGAGGGCCTGCTGGCCTTTACACGCCACGATCCGGACGTGCTCCGCAAGAATGCGTGCCTTGCCACGCCCGACGTCAGTGCTGCACTGGGGCTCAATGGGTCTGGTCAGGATCTTGGCCTGGCGAGCCGCAAATTTCCGGATCGCTGGAGCCAGGGACAGATCCTTTGCTTCGAGGCCCGGGTTCGGCCCGTGGTCAGGACCAAGGCCACCTCAAAGCATCCCGGCGGCACCGAGCGAGACGCGTTTCTCGCGTATCTGGACCGTAAGGCAGAAGACGAGAAATCGAATGTGACGGCTCTGCGTGAAACCATCTATGCGGAGTGGTTGAGCCGGCAGTTTGGCAAGGACGGCGGTGCGAAGCTTGAAAGCGCACAGATCGCGCAGTATCGGCTGACCTCCGTGCTGCGCCAGCAAGGGCTCAAGGAGGACGGACGTCGCGCCCGGACCATGGTCAGTGGCCCGGAAGTCGTGATGAGCGGGACGCTGATGGTCGACAACACCGAGGCATTCTCGGAAATGCTCGCGCGCGGGATCGGTCGGCACCGGGCATTCGGCTTCGGCATGGTCTTGCTTCGCCCTGCGAGGTAAGCATGCTCAAGGGACGGCTCGGGCTGGAAAAGGCGCGCATTCCGCACGCTGATCGCCATGGCCTGCTCTGGCTTGAGCGCGGCGAACTCAATGTCATCAACGGGTGCCTGCACTTTTCCAGTGGCGAGCGCACGGAAAACCCGACCCTGGATCAAATTCCCCACCAGGCCGTGTCCATGATTCTGCTCGGCCCTGGCTCGCGGGTGACGCATGACGCGCTCCGATTGCTTGCCCGCCACGGCACCCTGCTCGCTGCGGTAGGCCAGGACGGCGTGCGTAGTTACACCGCGCCAGCCTTGATGCCGGATCGATCCGATTACGCCCGTCGGCAGGCAGAGCTGTGGGGCAATCCCCGGCGGCGCATCGCCGTTGCAAGAAAAATGTACGCATTACGTCTTGGCGAAGTGCTGCCTCATCGCGATCTGGACACACTGCGTGGTATCGAAGGGTCGCGGGTCAAGACCATGTATCGGCTCATGGCGCAGAAACACGGGATCGAATGGCGAGGCCGCCGCTACGACCGCGCAAATCCAGAGGGCGCCGACATGCCCAATCAAGCCATCAACCATGCCGCCACCGCTGTGGAGGCCGCCGCCGCCATCGCCGTTCAATGTGTTGCAGCCATCCCGCAGCTCGGATTCATCCACGAAGACTCCGGGCAGGCATTCGTGCTCGACATCGCCGACCTGTTCCGGGACAGCCTGACGCTCGGAATCGCGTTCACGGCAGCTAGGCAGAGCGAGACCAGCCCCTACACCATTGACCGTCTGGTCCGATACGAGGCGGCGCGAGCATTCCGAAAACAAAAGGTCATCCCTGCCATGATCGACAAGATCGCATCGATTCTGAGGATGGACGAATTGACTCACGAGGGAGGTCAATCGGATGAGCCTGGTGATGATCGTGACCCGTGACGTACCCGACCGCTATAACGGATTCCTCGCGTCGGCCTTGCTTGAAGTCGCCCCCAACGTCTTCATCAGCCCTCGTCTTGGCAAGGGTGTTCGAACGCGGGTCTGGAGCGTGCTCAGCGACTGGCATCAGCAAGAACCGCGCGGCTCGGTGGTGATGGTCTGGCGAGACAGAGAGCAGACGGGCGGCGTCGGACTTGGTCACCTCGGCGACCCACCGCGCGAACTGGTCCAGATGGATGGCATGTGGCTGACACGTCGATTCAAGTCAACCGCAGGAACTTGACAAGCGTTGCGAAAGCCGCTGGCGGCAACCCAATCCTCGCGCGCTCTTTAACAATCCGAAGATAAATGGAAATCGCAGTTTATTGAATGCGAATAAGTGTTTACTCTGTAGAGGTTGCCCCGCACACGCGGGGATAGGCCCTCCTCGACCTCGCGGGTGACGGTGCGGACTATGGTTGCCCCGCACACGCGGGGATAGGCCTGCCCCGATCCATTCGATCTGGACCGGCGGCAAGGTTGCCCCGCACACGCGGGGATAGGCCCGGAGCTTCGTCTAAAAAATGGATGGAGACTGCGGTTGCCCCGC
>JAJFJX010000356.1 GCA_021773655.1 Panacagrimonas sp. | reverse complement strand
TGCGCCCTGGCTGATGAAGTCGCTGTCGGTGGTCGGCACCGCGGCGATGTTCATGGTCGGCGGCGGCATCGTGGTGCACGGCATCGCGCCGCTGCATCACCTGATCGAAAACCTGGCGGTGACGGCCGGCGGCGACCTGTTCGCGGGACTGGTCTCCACCCTGTGCGGCGCGCTGGCCGGGGTGGTGGTCGGCGGGCTGTGCACCGTGGGCGCGATGGTGGGCGCCAGGCTGTACGGCGCGGTCCGCTGAGTGCCCTGGAGAGCGGGCGCCACGCGCCGGCGGCCGACGTCAACGCTGCATCTGCTCCAGGATCTGGGCGACCCGATCACCGAGGAAGGTGTTGGCCGACTTTTCCAGTGCGCGTGAGACTTCGGCCTCCACCGCCATCATCGCCAGAGGTCGCAGGCGCCAGATGGTGTCGGCCAGGCGCGGAACGTCCTCGGGCGGCGGTAGCTGGCCCTCGCCGTAGCGGTCCAGCAGTCGGACGATCAACTGCACCATCTGGTCTGCGACGCGCTGCACGTTTCCGCGCAGGCCTTCGATGACCTGGAGCAGGTCCTCCAGCGGCATTCCGGCTTTTGAAAGCTCGGCTCCGGCGAGCAGCATCTTCGGGCTGCGGGCGCGGTAGCGCAGGCCGTCCGGTTCCAGCAGTCCCAGCTCGATGACCTTGGCCAGGGTGCGCGGCGAGAGCACCGCGCCGAACAGCCCCAGCAGTTCCGGCAGCGTGAAATGACGCGGCTGTTCGGCCGACCACGGATCGGAAATGGCGCGTTCGAGACCGATGATCTGATGCAGGTCGTGCCCGCGTTCCAGCGCGTGGATCAGCTCACCGATATTGGCCAGCGTGTAGCCCCGCGACAGCAGGTTTCCGATCAGGCGCAGGCGCGCCAGATGCTCGGCGGTATACCAGCCGGTGCGGCCGCGCCTGATCGGCGGCGGCAGCAGGCCGCGATCCTGGTAGGCGCGAACATTGCGCACGGTGGACTGTGCCTCGCGGGCCAGCGCATCGATGGTGTACTCGTTGAGCGCGTGGCTGGCCGTCGGAGTCTGGCGGCGGGCGGGGCGCCGTGCACCGGCGCGGGAGGCTGTGCTGCGCGTGCTGGGCATGATCGGGTTCGGGCGGCATCGGACGGCGCATTCTGCTGCATGCCGTGAGGTGCGGTCGCCCCCCGGGGCTGCGCGGCAAGCCAGCGCAGACCTGCACGCCTGCTCGGACGGATTTGCGGCGTCTTTTTTTGCGCCTGGCTGCGTTGCGTCTGCTCGGCGTGGGCCCACGATGACTCGTCCTTGCCCATTGCCAGACCCAAGAGCCCGCTAGCGAGTCATGTCCTCGAACCATGCAGCACTACACTAGGGGCCTCAGGAAGCAGGGATCGTTCGGGACTGGGGGTCATGCGCAACGCGAGTTTCGCGGCACTGGGTCTGCTGGCCGTTATGTCGGTCGCCTCGGCTGCGGACGATATCGGGTCTATCGAGGCGTGCATGCGCGCCAACGTGCCCAGAGCACTGCAGGTCAAGATCTTCGAGATGGTGGCCACCGACCGCAGCGGCGGGACCAGAACCCTGTCCGGAAGGCTCTACGGGCGCCTGGATGAAAACCGCATCGAGGCGATGATGCGCATCGAGCAGCCGCCGGACATGCGCGGTGCGTCCTACCTGGTGCGTGAGGCCGAAGCGGGCAGGGGTGAGGACATGTTTGTCTACCTGCCGGCGCTCGACAAGGTGCGGCGGATCACCGGCGGCATGCGCGACAGCGCGCTGTTCGGCACCGATCTGAGCTACGCCGACGTCAGGCAGATCGCCTATGCCTTTACCGACGATTCCCTCAGGCTGGAGCGCAGCGAAACCTTCGAGGGCCGGCCCGTGTGGGTGCTGTCGATGTCGCCGGATCCGGACAACGCCCTGCGTTTCGACCGGGTGCTGGCCTGGATCGACCAGCAGAGCTGCATGGTCATCAAGGCCGAGTTCCTGCAGGAAGGCGCGGTTCGCAAGCGCTTCTCCGGTTCGACCGCGGATCTGGCGCAGTCCGGACCCCACTGGCACCTCACCCGGGCCCGGATCGACGATCTTCAGCAGCAGACCCACACCGAGCTGATCATCACCGAGGTGCTGAGCAATCAGGAGCTGGCTGATCGGCTGTTCAACCCGCGCAGTTTCCACCTCGGACCCTGAAGCGGATGATGCTGCTGTCGCGGCTGATCGAGCAGGCGGCCCGCAGGCCGGGCCTGATTCTGCTGGCCGCGGCCCTGCTCAGTCTGCTGGCGCTGCTGCAGTTGTTCTCGCTGCCGCAGATGACGCCGCGGCTCAAGCTCGACCCGTCCACCGAGAGCCTGCTGCCGCTGGGGGATCGTGATCGCCAGGTGTACGAGCGCGTGCGCTCGACCTTCGGCGAAGTGGAAACGGTGCTGATGTCGGTGCGCCTGTCGCCGATGTTCACGCCGCAGAACATGGCGCGCATCGAAGAACTGACTCGCGAGCTGCTTGGCTTCCCTGGCGTCAAGCACGTCTTTTCGCTGGGCACGGCCGCCAACATCCTGGCCGATGGCCAGGACGTGGAGTTGGGTTCATTCACCCGCCAGGCGGCGCAGGATCCCGCCGCGGTCAAGGACTTCGTCGCCCGGATCCATGCCAATCCGCTGTATCGCGGGGTGCTGCTGTCCGAAGATGGCGAGCACACTGCACTGGTCATCGGCCTGGACGCCCATGGCGAGGAGCGCTTTCGCCGCGACGATTACACCGGGCAGTTCCGCGAGCTGGCACGGCGCATCACCGGCAGCGATCAGGTGTGGCTGGCCGGCAGCCCGGTGGTCAAGGCGGCCAGCACCGGCGCCATGCTGCGCACGCTGTTCCTCAGCCTGCCGGTGACCTACCTGATCGCCATCGCGCTGGTGCTGTTGGCGTTCCGCAGCGTGCGTGCCACTTTCGCGGTGGTGCTGACGGTGAGCCTGGCGCTGCTGTGGACGCTGGCTACGGCAGTCGCCATGGGCCTTTCGCTGAATCTGGTGTCCATCCTCATGCCGCCACTGGTGGTCACCCTGGGGCTGGCGTATGCCATTCACCTGCTGTCGGATTTCTACGACAGCCCGGCGCGCAGCCAGGCCGAACGCCGGGAGCGGCGTCTGGAAGTGATGAACCGGGTCGGTGCCGGACTGCTGCTGGCCGGCATCACCACCATTGCCGGGTTCCTGGCGCTGATGCCCGGCGGCCTTCTGGCCGTGCGCGAGTTTGCGCTGCTCTCCAGCATCGGCGTGGGCTATCTGTTCCTGCTGATCCTGTTCTTCCTGCCGGCCCTGCTGGACCACCTGCACTGCGCGCCGCTGCGGCGCCAGTGGGGGCAGGCATTCACCGACCGCTGGGCCGACCGTCTGGCCGCCTTCGACATCAAGTGGCGCAGGCCCATCGTGTGGACGGCGATGATCCTGGTGGTGCTGGACCTGTGGCTGGCGGCCGGTATCCAGGTCGGCACCAACTACATCCGCGCCTTCCGCGAAGGCGTGCCGGTCCGCGAGGAATACGAGGCGCTCAACCGCACCTTCGACGGCGCCAACCTGGTGTCGGTGCTGATCGAAACCCACGTCAACGATGCGCTGACCGATCCGGAACTGGTGCAGGGCATCGACGCCCTCCAGCAATGGCTGCGCGAACAGCCCGAGGTCGGCCAGGCCGTGTCCTACGTCGATCACCTCAAGCTGATCAACCAGAGCCTCAACGAGAACGACCCGGCCTATTTCTCGGTACCGCAGGATTCGGCCGCGATCAAGCAACTGCTGCTGTTTGCCGGTGGCGAGGAGATCCGCCGCGTGCTCGATGCACGCCTGCGCTCGGCGCTGATCTCGGTGCGCATCCGGGTCGGCGACTCGGTGGAGATCACCGACTTCGTCGAGCGCGTCGAGGCGCGCCTGGCAGAGCTCAAGCCACCACTCAACGGCTCCATCACCGGCACGCCGGTGCTGGCCACGCGCACGGTCAATGCCATCGGCCGCGGCCAGGGCGTGTCGCTGGCCATCGCCTGCTTCGTGATCTGGGCGATGCTGGCGCTGATGTTCACCTCCGCCCGTGCCGGCCTGTGGGCCCTGCTGCCCAACCTGGTGCCGGTGTCGATCTACTTCGGCACGCTGAGCCTGCTGGACATTCCGTTGAGCCCCACCAACAGCCTGATCGCGGCCATCGTGCTCGGCGTGGCGGTGGATGACACCGTGCACTACCTGACCCGCTTCAATCGCGACGCGCGCGCCACCGGCAGCGAGCTGTCTGCAGTCGGTTCGGCCCTGCGCAGCACGCTGCGGCCCAGCACCCTGACCACCCTGGCACTGTGCCTGGGCCTGCTGGCGCTGACCGGCAGCGAGCTGCGCAGCCAGGTGCAGTTCGGCCTGCTTGCCTCTTTCACCCTGTTTCTGGCCTGGGTTTCCGGACTGACCCTGACTCCGGCGCTGGGCTCGCGGCTGCGCATCGTGACGCTGTGGGACCTGCTGCGCATGGACCTGGGTCCGTCGCCGCAGCACACCATTCCTCTGTTGTCCGGCCTGAGCCTGCGCCAGGCGCGCATCTTTGCGCTCACCGCCAAGCTCGAATCACACGCCAGCGGAGACCTGATGATCCGCCAGGGCGATTTCGCCCGCGACATGTTCGTGGTGGTGGACGGAACGCTGGAGGTGTCGATCGACCGCAACGGAGAGCGCAAGGTGCTGGCGACCATGCGCCGTGGCGCGGTGCTCGGCGAGGCCGGCTATTTCGGCCAGCGTCGCACCGCCGACGTGTCCTGCATCACCGCGGTGCGGGTGCTGCGCTTCGACGCCGTGGATCTGGAGCGCCTGCGCCGGCGCAATCCGTGGATCGCCGCCACCATTTTCCGCAACCTCAACCGCGTGCAGGCCGAGCGCCTGGCGCGGGCCACGGCGATGCTGGGCTAGCAAGCCCGGGCGGCAGGAACCGTGATCGAACCGATTCTCGGCGTCCTGTTGCGTCTGGCGGTGTTGCGTCTGTTCGCCACAGGTCCACCATGCCTCGTCGTCGCGCCCTGCCGGACACGAGAATCGGCTCGCACGCAAGGTCGCCGGATTGCGAAGCACCACACCAGGAACCATATCCATGGCACGAGGCTGGGGCAGGAAGGACGATGTCGATGATCCCGAGGATGGCGGCCAGCAGTTGCTGGGCGCGCCGACGCGGGCCTCGCCCTACATCACGCCCGAAGGCCATGCCCGGCTCAAGGCCGAGTACGAGCAGTTGTGGGGTACGCGGCGACCGGAGGTGGTGCGGGCGCTGACGGCGGCGGCGGCCGAGGGTGACCGCTCCGAGAACGCCGAGTACCACTATCGCAAGAAGGAATTGCGAGAGATCGATCGCCGCGTCCGCTACCTGCAGCGGCGGATTCCGGAGCTGATCGTGCCCGACCGCCGTCCTGCGGACCCTTCGCGTGTCTTTTTCGGCGCCCGGGTGGAGCTGATCGACGAGCAGGACCGCCATCGCGAGTACCGGCTGGTCGGGCCGGACGAGACCGATGCCGCCGAGGGTCGCATCAGCATCGATTCGCCATTGGCGCGGGCCCTGCTCAACCACGCCGCCGGTGAAGTGGTGGAGGCGCGCCTGCCCGGCGGCGTCGGCGAGTTCGAGATCCTCGCCGTGCGCTATCCCTGAGTCGGGCCGGCTCGCCCCGGCTCGTCCCGGCTCGCCGTGACAGGCCGCCGCAACGGCGTGCCGGAATTCCGTCGCGGTTCTGTCTGGAACAGGCCTTGCTCGAACGCCGGGGAACCGACAGCCCACCCCGGCCATGTCCCAGATCGACGTCAACAGCGTGCTTTCCCAGATTCGGGCGCTCCAGGCCCAGGCCTCGGCGCCTGCGCGTCCCGCTGCCGCGCCGCAGGCCACGGGCGCCACGGCAGGCGCGCCCGGCTTCGGTCAGGTGATGGAAGCGGCGCTGGACCGGGTGAGCCTGCGCCAGAGCCAGTCGGCCGAACTGCAGCAACGGTTCCAGATGGGTGATCGCGACACCGACCTCGCCTCGGTGATGCTGGCATCCAGCCGCGCGCAGGTTGAATTCAAGGGCCTGGTCGAGGTGCGCAACCGCATGGTGCGCGCCTACCAGGACATCATGAACATGCCGCTTTGAGAACCTGAACCATGGCCCTGGCCGAAACGCTGTCCTCCTCGGTACCGGCAAATTCCGGCGCGGCTGCGTCAACCTCACCGCGACTGCCGACCCATCTGCGTGGGCTCAAGGACCTGCCGATCGTGCGACAGGTGCTCCTGCTGCTGGCCATCGCCGGAGCCGTGGCCGGTGGGGTGTACGCCTTCCACTGGTCGCAGCAGCCGGGACAGGTGGCGCTGTTCGCCGAGCTGGCCGGTGCCGATGCCGCGGCGGCGGCCGAAGCGCTGCGTGCGGCGGGCCTGCCGTACCGGCTGGATGCGGCCAGCGGCAAGCTGACCGTCGACGCCGGATCGGTGCACGAGGCGCGCCTGCTGCTGGCTTCCCAGGGCCTGCCCAAGGCCACCGCCTCGGGTTTCGAGATGATGCAGGAAGACCCGGGCCTGGGCGTCAGCACCTTTCTGGAAGGTGCGCGCTACAACCACGCACTGGAAACCGAGCTGGCGCGCAGCGTCGCGCTGCTGGCCTCGGTCAAGGCTGCCCGCGTGCACCTGGCGATTCCCAAGCCCAGCGCATTCACGCGGCCCGAGGTCGGCGCCAGTGCCTCGGTGCTGGTCAATCTGCATCCGGGACGCGAACTGGAAGCCGGCCAGGTCGAGGCCATCGTCCACATGGTGGCGTCCAGCGTCGCCGGACTGAAAACCGAGCGCGTCACGGTGATCGATCAGTTCGGCCGCCTCAAGAGCGGCCAGGATGACGATGCACTGGCCATCTCCACCGAGCAGTTCGACTACACCCGCCGCGTGGAGGCCGATTACGCGCGGCGCATCGAGCAACTGCTGGCGCCCATCACCGGCGCCGGCAGGATCAGCACCCAGGTCGCCGCCGAACTGGACTATTCGCAGACCGAGGAGGCGCGCGAGCGCTATGAACCGGATCGTGCGGTCCTGCGCAGCGAGACCACCAGCGAACAGACCACCCGCGGACCGGCCAGCCCCCAGGGCGTACCGGGTGCGCTGACCAACCAGCCGCCGCAGGCGCAGCCGGCGCTGCCGCTCAACGCGCTGGCCGCTCAGGGCGATGCCCAGGCGCCGGTCAGCGAATCGCGCAACGCCAGCCGCAGTTTCGAGGTCGACCGCACGCTGTCGCATACGCGCCAGCCGATGGGGCGGCTCAAGAAGCTGACCGTGGCGGTGCTGGTCGACGACCTGTCGCGACCGGACGGCAAGGGCGGCAGCACCATCAAGGCGCTGAGCGCCGAGGAACTGGCGCGCATCGAGTCGCTGGTGCGCGATGCGGTCGGATTCGATGCCGTACGCGGCGACCGGGTGACGGTGCAGAACCTCAGTTTTCTGCCCACCGAGACGCTGGAGCCGGTGGCCGACCTGCCGATCTGGATGCAGCCGCAGGTGCAGAACCTGCTGCGTCACGGCTTTGGCCTGCTGGCCATCGTGGTGCTGGTGTTCGCGGCCCTGCGTCCTGCGCTCAAGGTGCTGCTGGCGCCGGCCCCGCAGCCGGTGTCTCTGGACGCACCGGTGGGCATGATCGCCCATCATCCGGAGGGCGCCGCGCCCGGCGCGGGCAGGGGGCGCGCCGGGCAGGACCAGGTCTTGCAGGCCGACGAGGAGGATGACTCGCCCGAACCCTTCGAAGTCAGCGGCCCCTATGAAAAGAAGCTGCAGAGCGCACGCAACGCCGTGGCCCAGGACCCCAAGCGCGTCGCGCAGGTGGTCAAGTCCTGGCTGGCCGAGGACGCCGGAGCAGGCTGACCATGGTTGAGGCCCCCGCCAACCGCAACGAGATTCCGGGACCCGAGCGCGCCGCGATCCTGCTGATGTCGCTGGGCGAGGCCGAGGCCGCCGATGTGCTCAAGCACATGGGTGCCAAGGACGTGCAACGGGTCGGGCAGGCCATGGCCAGTCTGAGCAACGTTTCGCGTGATCGCGCCACGCTGGTGATGGAGGCCTTCGTGCAGACGCTCAACAGCCAGACTTCGCTGGGAGTGGGCGCCGACGACTACGTGCGCCGGGTGATGGTCAACGCCCTGGGCGAGGACAAGGCCGCCGGCCTGATCGACCGCATCCTGCTGGGCCGCAACAGCAAGGGCCTGGAGGCGCTCAAGTGGATGGAGACCCGCGCCGTGGCCGATCTGGTGCGCAACGAGCATCCGCAGATCGTCGCCATCGTGCTCGCCTACCTGGACTCCGACCAGGCCGCCGAAGTGCTCGGCCTGCTGCCCGAGCGCATGCGCGCCGATGTGGTGATGCGCATCGCGCGGCTGGACGGCATCCAGCCTGCGGCGCTCAAGGAACTCGACGAGATCATGGAAAAGCAGTTCTCCGGCGGCAACAACCTCAAGAGCTCAAGCGTTGGCGGCGTCAAGAAGGCGGCCAACATTCTCAACCTGCTGGACTCCAGCACCGAGCAGACCATCAGCACCCGCATCAGCGAAGCCGACGGCGAGCTCGGCAACCGCATCCAGGAACTGATGTTCGTGTTCGATGACCTGGCGCTGATCGACGATCGCGGCATCCAGACCCTGCTGCGCGAGATCGGCACCGAAACCCTGGGCCTGGCGCTCAAGGGCGCCGACCCGCGGATCAAGGACAAGATCACCCGCAACATGTCTCAGTGCGCCGCCGAGATGCTGCTCGAAGACATGGAAGCCAAGGGTCCGGCGCGCCTGGCCGATGTCGAGGCCGCGCAGAAGGAGATGCTCGGT
>JAJFJX010000355.1 GCA_021773655.1 Panacagrimonas sp. | reverse complement strand
TCGCCGCGATGTGGTTACACGGCGCACGCGCTACTTGCTGCGAGAGGCACGCAAGAAAGCTCATATTCATGAAGGTCTGGCGGTGGCGCTGGCCAACATCGACGAGATGATCGAGCTGATCAAGCGCTCGCCCAACACCGCCGAGGCCAGGGCCGGCCTGATGGGGCGGACCTGGAGCCCGGGTCTGGTGACGACGCTGCTGGCGCGCGCCGACGCGCAGGCTTCGCGACCCGAAGACCTGGAGGAAGGCTTCGGCCTGTTCGAGGGGGCCTACCGGCTGTCCGAGGCCCAGGCCACCGCCATCCTGGAGATGCGCCTGTCGAAGCTCACTGCACTGGAACAGGACAAGATTTACGAGGAGTTCAAGACGCTGCTCGATTCCATCATCGACTACCTCGACATTCTCGGCTCCGAGGTCCGTCTGCTCAGCGTGATCCGCGCCGAGCTGCTGGCGGTCAAGGAAGGCTATGCCGACGAGCGGCGCACCGAGATCACCAATGCCTCGCTCAACATCGCCCGCGAGGACCTCATCCCGCCGCAGGACATGGTGGTGACCCTGTCGCACGAGGGCTACGTCAAGTCGGTGCCGCTGGATGAATACCAGTCTCAGCGGCGCGGTGGTCGCGGCCGCATGGCGGCAACCACCAAGGACGCGGACTTCATCGATCGCATCTGGAGCGCCCATTCGCACGACTGGCTGCTGTGCTTCGGCAGCACCGGGAAGGTCTACAAGCTGCGCGTTTTCGAACTTCCAACCGGATCCCGTGGTTCCAGGGGGCGGCCGTTCGTCAATCTGCTGCCGCTGGAGGCAGGCGAGAAAATCAGTGCCGTACTGCCGATCAAGTCCTTCGGTGAGGCGCCCGATGACACGGGCGACGGCGCCGTGACCAGTGCCGCCGACGAGCGTGCACAGGGGCCGTTCGTGTTCATGGCCACGCGCCTGGGTACGGTCAAGAAGACCCGACTGGCCGCCTTTGCCAACATCCGGTCCAACGGCATCATCGCGGTCGACCTGCGCGTCGACGATGCCCTGGTCGGCGTCGCACTGACCGACGGCGGCAACGATGTGCTGCTGTTCAGCGATGCCGGCCGCGTGATCCGTTTCAATGAGGCCGACGTGCGCTGCATGGGCCGCGTGGCCACCGGCGTGCGCGGCATGCGGTTGATTCGCCGCGGCGATCATGCTGCCGAAGATGGCGCCGAAGACGGCGGTGACGCCGTGGTCGAGGCCGGCGAGGAGAGCGTCGCCGTCGAAGGCGCCAGGATCATCGCGCTCATCGTTGCCGACGGTGGCGAGATCCTCACCGTGTCGGAGTTCGGCTACGGCAAGCGCACTGCCATCGACCAGTTCCCACAGCGCGGGCGCGGCGGACAGGGCGTGATCGCGCAGGCATTGTCGGACAAGACCGGTAACCTGATCGGCGCCATCGAGGTGCGTGAGGCGCACCAGGTGATGCTGATCTCGGAGGCCGGCATCCTGATCCGGTTCAAGACCACCGACGTGCGCTCGCTGGGTCGCAATACCCAGGGCGTGCGGCTGATGCGGCCTGATGACGGTGACCGCCTGGTCGGTCTGGACAGGGTCGAGGCCGAGGACGACGAGGTCCCGCCGCCGCCGGACGATGAGCCTGATCCCGGCATCTCGGAACTGCCGAGCGAATCCTGATGCCCACCACAAGCCTGAGGCCGGCTGGCCGCCTGCGCCGTGCGCTGGCACTGCGTAGCGCCCTTTCACTGCGCGGCCGTTCCGTGTCCAGGGGGCTGGAGCGCAAGCATGCTGAACGCGCATCGCTGCTGGCGGAGATGGAAACCGCCCTGACCCATGCGCAATGGGCAGACGCGGCCCGGCGCTACGATTTACTGACCGGGCGCGAGCGCTGGAAGGCGCGTGCGCGCACCACGCTCTACGACTACGCCATGATCGGCGAGAAGCTCGAGCGGCTGCGCGAACTGATCGCTCGACGCGACGTTCGCGGCCTGATGTTCGAGATCGAAGAGGGCATACACGGCAATCTTGGCGGCATCGGCAAGGCGGCGCTTTACCGGCGGGCACGGTTTGGCACCAAGGACCTGATCGAGCGCTACATCGAATCGGTGGTCGAAGCGCTGCACCTGCTGCGCGACGCCGGCGACGACAGGCTGCCGGCACACGAAAAGATCGACCTGTTCCAGCGCGCCCGGCATTGCTACGGCCGCACCGCGCTGATGATGAGCTGCGGTGGCATGCTGATGTTCTTTCACTTCGGCGTGGCCAAGGCCCTGCTTGAACAGGGTTTGCTGCCCGAAGTGATTTCCGGCTCCAGTGCCGGGGCCATCGTTGCTGCGGTGCTGGGAACGCACACCGATGCCGAGCTGCAGGGTTTCTTTACGCCCGAAAACGTCTATTTCGGCGCGGCCTGGCATCCCAGCCGGCTGGAGCGGATGACGGGGCTGCGGAGGTTGGTCGGCGGCGATGCCTTCGAGCGCACTTTTGATCGCCTGGTGCCGGACCTGACGTTTCGCGAGGCCTACGAGATCAGCGGACGCCACATCAACATCTCGGTGAGCCCCTGCGAGCGTCACCAGACGCCGCGACTGCTCAACGCTACGACCTCACCGCACGTGCTGGTCCGTTCGGCGGTGCGCGCTTCCTGTGCCCTCCCCGGATTATTCGAACCGGTGCAGCTGCTGGCGCGCGATGTTCAGGGCAGGACCGTGCCGTTCCTGAAGTCGCGCTGGATCGACGGCATCTTCGCGGCCGATCTGCCCGCCCGCCAGCTGGCGCGGTTCTACGGAATCAACCATTTCGTGGTCAGCTACGCCAATCCGGTCCTGCTGCCCACGTTCCGGGACCACCGGATCCAGAGCGCGGCCCTCGGGCCGCTGGTGGGGATGCTCAAGGGCACGGCGCGCAATCTGCTGCGGTCGGCAGACGGCCTGGTCGGTCGTTACGCCTCGACATCGGCGCTGGGCACCGTGCACAAGATTGCCCGCGATCTGCTGTCGCAGGACTACGTTGGCGACATCAACATCACCCCGCAGCGACGTCTGTTTCCGCCGCATCGCCTGTTGTCGCCCCTCACCCGCGACGAGATCGGCGAACTGATACGCGAGGGCGAACGCCAGACCTGGCCGCGGATCGAGATGATCCGCAATTCTTCACGGATCAGCCGCACGCTGGACGAACTGCTCAGCGTGCGGCCGACGGATGCGACCCCTCAGGTCGAAGCCGGCGCCAGCGCGGCGGAGTCAAAGTAGTCACGCCAGGCCGAGATCTTGCCGTCGCGCACCTCGAACACGCCCATCACCCGAAGGCTGACCAGCTTGTTCCCCTGTCCGTCGTACAGATCGTCGATCCGCTCAGTCAGGACCTTGTTGCCGCCGCTGGCGATGGCCAGCATCTGCACCTTCATGTGGTCGAACCCCATCTGATCGACGAATCCCTGCATCACGGCAAGCGAATCCTCGATCCCGGTCGACTGCGTCAGCCCGACGTTTTCGTACACGCTGTCGGCAGTGAAGTAATCGTGGATGGCGGTCTTGAATCCCAGCGAGGGTTCGAAGGCGGACAGGAATCGGCTCACGGTATCGGCGGGGGACATGCTCGGAATCTCCGGTTGAACGGTGGATGTCCGCCGCGCTTGGACGCGCGCACCTGGCGGACCTTGGGGAACGGACGGTCGGGACTGCGGAATCTTCCTGAGGCGTCTGAAGGTCGCATTGTGATCGATCTTGTGATCGATTCTTGCGCCCATGGCGCCATCTGCATTTTGAGTGTTGTCGACCAGCCTGCCGTGGCAGCAACAGAAGGCGAACCTGTGCCTGACCTGACGGCCTTGCCGGCGCATGCGATGATCGCGCCCCTGCTCGGCCGGGTGCGCTGCCGGGGCTGATCGGGGCGGCAGGCAGCATCAGCGTGTGACCGGCACTGGCGCTGCACGCGAACTGTTAATCGAAACCACTTTATAAATATTGCGCAACTTATTTATATGAAAAGAATTATCAACTTCAGTGCGGGCCCGGCGACGCTGCCCTTGGTGGTGCTTGAACAGGTGCAGGCCGAATTGCTGGACTGGCGAGGCGCCGGCATGTCGGTGATGGAAATGTCTCATAGAGACAAAGAGTTCATATCCATTGCTGAAGACGCCGAGAAGAATATTCGGGAACTTTATGAAATAAAAGATAATTATAAGGTTCTGTTCATGCAGGGGGGCGCCACGGCGCAGTTTGCGCTGGTGCCGTTGAACCTGCTGCGCGGCAAGACCAGCGCCGATTACGTGGTGACCGGAGACTGGGGCAAGAAGGCCGCCAAGGAGGCTGCAAAGTACGGCCGGGTGAATATCGCGGCATCTGCCCAGGACGGCGGATTCACGCACATCCCGGAGGTGTCGAGCTGGAAACTCGATCCCGACGCCGCCTACCTGCACCTGACCACCAACGAGACCATCCACGGCGTGCAGTTCTCGGTAGTGCCCGACGTCGGCGAGGTGCCGCTGGTGGCCGACATGTCTTCTGACATCCTGTCGCGTCCGCTGGACGTGTCCAGATTCGGCCTGATTTATGGCGGTGCGCAGAAGAACATCGGGCCGGCGGGCCTCACCATCGTGATCGTGCGCGAGGATCTGATTGGAGACGCCAATCCGCTGACCCCCGGCGTATTCGACTACCGGGGCGTGGCAGACAGTGATTCGATGCTCAACACCCCGTCGTGCTTCGCCTGGTACGTTTCCGGCCTGGTCTTCCGCTGGATCAAGGCCGAAGGTGGGCTGGAGGTGATCGGCGAGCGCAACCGGCGCAAGGCGCGATGCCTTTACGACTACATCGATAGCCAGGATTTCTACCGCAACCCGGTGGCCGTGCCGGATCGCTCGATCATGAACGTGCCGTTCACCCTGGCCGATGCCACGCTGGACGCCGCCTTCCTGGCCGGCTCGGTGGAGGCCGGCATGCGCGGACTCAAGGGGCATCGTGCGGTCGGCGGCATGCGCGCCTCGATCTACAACGCCCTGCCAGAATCCGGCGTTGCGACGCTGGTCGAGTACATGAAGGAGTTCGTGCGCACGCGCGGATAGAGCAAGCGATCGGGAATGGAGAACCGGGAATCGTAATCGCCGGATCTCCTGACTCGAAGCGTCCCGTTTCCACGACTCCTCACTTTCGATTCTCCATCCCCGGCCTCTGTCCATGTTCAAGATCCAGACCTTCAACAATATCTCCGTGCTCGGCCTCGAGCGCCTGCCGCGCGAGCATTACGAAGTGGCCAGCGAAATCGCCCATCCCGATGCGTTGCTGGTGCGTTCGGCTGACCTGCACCGACTTGAGATCGCGGCCTCGGTCAAGGCCATCGGACGTGCCGGGGCCGGCACCAACAATATTCCCGTTGCACAGATGAGCAGCCGCGGGGTGCCGGTGTTCAATGCCCCGGGCGCCAAC
>JAJFJX010000354.1 GCA_021773655.1 Panacagrimonas sp. | reverse complement strand
TGAGACGCAGCAACCCTCCGCGTTAGAGTGTGTTAACCGTCATATCGAGGTATTGGAGCAGCAACCGGCCGAGCGGCGTAATGTTCACGACGCTGGCCTTCATCATCCCGGTTTCGCGATCAAATTCAGGGGTCCCGTCTTGCGTCGTCCTGCGGAACGCCGGTTTGAGAAGGCCGATCCGTACAAGATGCTGCTCATTCGCTCGCCTAAGGGTCGCCCGCGCCTTTTCTTCGTCGGAGGCAGCCAACACCACTTCCATCGGTCCCAGAACCTCTCGATGTGTCTCCCGGAGGTGTCTCGCACGGCTGCCATGCTCACTGGCCGCCAGCATTACGATTTGGTCGTCGTCGAGTTCGCCCAGTAGATTTAGCATCCGCTTCGCTCCGGCCTCCTCGGTGTCCGAGCCTACGATGCCCTTCGCCACAATTCCGGCGATGTAATCGCGGCGCTGGGGTGTGAGGCTTCGAGCGGACTGGAAGGCGCCTTCCTCAAAGAGGTCGATCTTTGATGGAAGCCTCATCTTGGCATTGAGGTTTTCTTCCTCGACCGCGCTCAATCGGCCTTCCAGCAACGTGACATATTCCTCCAGCCGGTCCATGCGTTGATCCGGGATCACGTTCGTCACTATCTCGGAGCATATCGCGCCAATAAACGGAATTCCGCCGAAAACACCTCGCCCAGCCGCCACCGAATAGTCACGTGCCGTTTTCCCGAGCGCCGGTAGCTCTGGGTCGCCTTCTTGCCCCATCAGTCTTTTTCCACCCGACTACACTCTTGGATGGGGGCACAGTACTCTTTACCTGGTACCCGATTGTTAGCGCTGAAGGGGGATGCGGTGGCGAAATCGAAGGGCAAAGCAGGTCCGAAGGCGCCGGTAGACCTGGCAGCGCTAGGAGCGTCAGCCGTGAGTGACCTTGTCTCCGCGCTGCTTGGCGTCCCCATGTCGTCCGTCGGCCACCTGCTCCATGAGCACCTCAATAACCGAGCGCGCGAAGCGCAGGACGTACTGTTGGACCAGCTGCGGCGTGGTGAAGGACCTCCTGTGCAGGCAGCAAGCGCGGATGATGGCATCCGCGTGATCTACCGCTACCAACTCGCCGTGCAAGAAGGTGCCGCTCGCCGGAACCTCAAGCTCCTGGCTCGCGTCATAGTCGGCCTCGGCCGTCATGACCGCCTCTTCGCCGACGAGTTCAACAAATACGCTGAGGCCCTATCCCGGCTGACCCGAGACGAAATCCTGGTTATTGGAGGCCTGCACAAGCGACGCAAGGCTGAGGAGTTGAAACAGGGCAAAGGCACGTCGACGCATCAGTGGTGGGACAAGGCTGTCTCGGATCTAGTGCCATCGTCGTTCGAGACCGAGGAACATGTCGTGGCCGTCTGCTGTTCAGCAATGAGAACTGGACTTGTCATTACGCCGCGAGATTTCGATAGCACCGGCGAATATGCCACATCGCCGATCATGGATGAGGTGGAGGAGTTGGCTGACTTCGAGCAGGTACTAAGAGAAGAGGACGAATGTGCCTGACGAGGTTCGGCAGATTACTGCGAGAAGCGGCGCTTGTCGTGGTGGGTGCACCCTCACCAGACGAATACGCCCTGCCCTTCCGCTAGGCCGGATAGGGTGAGGGGGGTGAACTGTTCGGTGCGTTTAATTTTTGCGCCCTCAGATGTACTGACGCAGGTGCTGCAATCCTTGGATCACATCGGAAAGATGCCTCATGACCGTTTCGCGCTGGTCTCCTGCCTGCAAGCCCATCGCGTCAGCGACGAGCGAGGCCGCTTCTGCAGCAGGTCGAGTTGGCACCGACGGCATGAGTTGGACGAGGCTGATTACGAACTGATCGGACATTGCGCGTTCCCCCTGCAGATTGCCTTGAAGCAACGATACGCCGACCATGGCCAGAATCCAGACACAAAAAAAGCCCCCCAGCCGTTAGGCCAGGGGCAGAAGGTGATCGTTCCTAGAATTTCTTACAGAAGTGTAACGGTAGAAACGGCGGCAAGTTGTTGTGAGCGACACCGCTTCCCAACGGGCTAGTCACAACCTCATTCGTGCCGACGAACCCGTCGTTCTCGCCCGGGCCGCCGGGGTGGCTCAGAAGCGCATTGCCGTTCCTGGTGCCAGCGTTCAAGCTCAGCCCGAACCTCTCATCGAGGTATAATACGTCGAGCCGTTCTGCGGGGAGGTGGCTTCTCTCAAGTGTAACCCTTTCTTCGCCACCAGGGACTCGGTACACTTTTCTGGAGATAACCCTCCCGCCATCGTCGCTGGAGAATCGGCCGTCAGATGGGTCGCCGGCTCCAACGATTACACGCCCCTTACCATCATCGAAGTCCCCCCAACCGGATGTGGTCGCGCAGCCGGCTGTGTCATCAAGGGCAACCACCGTACCTCTTGGTATGACACTCGCAATCTCGCCTCGTAGCTCCTGGAGCTCGACCGATAGAACGCCGATTTGGGCGTTCAACCCACTAATCTGGTTGACTAGGGTTTGGTTGCTCTCCTTAAGGGCCC
>JAJFJX010000353.1 GCA_021773655.1 Panacagrimonas sp. | reverse complement strand
TTGGTCGCCATCTGGATGTCGGAATCCGACAGCGCGAAGTGCACCACCGCGCCGCGCTTGAACGTCAGCAGCGGCTCGCGGCGCCGGGTCTTGGGGTCCAGTGGCAGGCGGTCGGTCTTGTACTGCTCCACCGCCGCGGCGGCCGATTGGGTGAAGTCGGTCTTCACCTCCACCGTGGCCACCGGGATACCGTTGATGAATAACACCAGATCAATCGCAAACTCTCGGGCCGGGTGATAGCGGAGTTGAGGCACTACCCTCAGGATGTTGGCGGCGTAGCGCTTCAGAACCTCGGCGTTGCGCGCATCCTCGGGTGCGGCCTCGGACAGGTCGATGTGGCCACACCCGGCGATGGAAAATCCCCGGCGCAAGGCCTGCACCGTGCCGTCCTTGTCCAGCGTCTTGGCGAGGCGGTCCATCAGCGCGCCGCGCGGGTCGGCCGGGTGGTCCTTGCACAACTTGGCCCACTGTTGCGCCTGCGTGGCTTCCAGCCAGGCGACGAGGTCATCCGGATACAGCGCCCGCTCGGTGTCGTACAGCTTCGTGTCGCCGACCTGCCAGCCCTGCTTTTCGAGCTGCGCGACGATGTACGCCTCGAAGTGCTTTTCCTGGTGCGCGGTATCGCCGTTCATGTGCTCTCCTCTCCTCTGTCATTCCCGCGGATGCGGGAATCCAGGACTCCGTCATCCGCACGAGGGCCGGAACCCCCAACACCGTCGCTCCCGCGCAACTCCCCATCACCGTCATTCCCGCGCAACTCCCCACCGTCGTCATTCCCGCGCAGGCGGGAATGACAGGTAGCAGGTTCGTCGCGAGCGTCCGTGCCGATGATTTCCGGCCACAGGTCCCGCTAGCCGGGATTCGCCTTCTCGATCAGCGCCAGCTTCCAGGCGCGATTCCATTTCTTAATGGCCTTCTCGCGGGCGATGGCGCTTTGCATGGTCTCATGCTGCTCGTACCAGACCAGCGTCTTGACGCCGTAGCGGTGGGTGAACCCCTCGACCACGCCTTCGCGGTGTTGCCAGATGCGCTGCACGAGATTGGAGGTGACACCGGCGTAGAGCGTGCCGTTGCGCGCGCTGGCGAGCAGGTATACCGCGGGTGCCTTGTGGCTCATGTGCCCTCGCTCCCCTCATTGGCCCGCAAACCCCCAACCCCGTCACTCCCGCGAAGCCGCAAACCCCCAATCCCGTCACTCCCGCGAAAGCGGGAGTCCAGAGCCACACGCGCCTCCGTCGGGCCTACTGGATTCCCGCCTGCGCGGGAATGACGGGAACATGTCATCGGGAGCGCGTCATGTGGCTTGCCCGCTCAGTGCAGCGTCGGGGACTGACCGCAGCACTTCTTGTGCTTCTTGCCCGAACCGCAGGGACAGGGATCGTTGCGGCCCACCTTGGAGGCCTCTCGCCGCAGCGGCACACGGGCGGCAACGGCAGGCTCGGCGGATCGCCGCTCAACCCAGTGCGCGTGAATCGCCGCGAGCGAGGGCACGACGGCATCCACCCAGTATTCGGCGTTGCCCTCCTGCTTGGTAATTTCAAGTCCGGTGTCGTCACCCAGGCGCACAAAGGGCGTGACCAGGCTGATGCGCTCGGTGGTGCCGGCGCCCTTGAGCGCATCCAGCGCCCACAACGCGGACCAATCCTTGGCATCGAAACGCTGCGTGGCGGCCAGAAAGCCCTCGCACCATTCCGCCGCGCCCCACACCGCCTGGCGATAAAACACCGGCTCGAAGGACGCCGGGTCGCGCGCAAAGGCATCGGCGATGCGGTTCATCAGGCCCATGACCAGACCCATGACCTCCTGCGCCTGCGCCATGCCGGAAAACGCCACGTCTTCCCGGCCGTTCTCGAAATCCCACACCCACGGCAGCCACGCCGAGGGCATCACCATGCGCGGACCGATGACCAGCGCGGTGAGAAAGCCTTCCAGGGTGGAAACGTCCATCGCCGATTCCGGCACGGCGTCCGAATTCAGGAAGTCGTCCAGGCGTTCGAGGTCGGCATCGGTGATGGCCGGGGGTGCATTCATGCGGGGGTTCCGGTAGCGGCGGAGGCTTCGCCCCGCAGGTCGATCTGGCCGGTGACGGCGGCGGTGATGAGGGCGGAGCGGCGTTCTTTGAGTAGCGTGATGCTGCGTTCGGTCTTCGAGGCTATGGAGTCCATCCGCTTCATCATGTCTGCGATGTGCGTGATGATTATTTGTTGCTCGGCGACTGGCGGTAGCAAAACAGGGAGAGTCCCCAGTTGTCCGCACGTAATGGCGCCCTTCGTGCTTCCGGCACCCTCGCTATCCAGTCGCAACCAGTCATACGCCACGTCGATGAAGCTGCGCAGGAACGGGGTTTTGATGCGCGCTTCGTCTCCCTTCAGGAACGCGATGTGCTGGTTGATGGTCGCTTCGATGATCAAGGTTGTCGCCATGCCGCGCGTTCGTCCTTGCCCTGTGATGCCCACCAGAACGGCTGGCGGACGAACCATCGGCAAGTGGCACTCACTCATCGCGGTTGGAGTCACGAATTCTTGAGCAGCATCGACCCGCTCCTGATTGACGCACGAACTGGTCAGCCACGGGTATGTGCCGTGCTCCCAATAGTCAGGGCGGTCGCGTGCAGGCGTAGAGCCGTTGCCGATGCTCGCAACGAACTTCACCTGCGACACAGCCCAATGCTCCGGCACCTCCCCAATCCACTCCACGCCGGAATCCTTCATCTTCACGGTCGGGTCCAGGCCCTTGGTGACGGCGTGGGTGATGAGCGCCTGGCGCTTTTCCTTCAGCAGCTCGATGAAGCGGGTCTTCTTCGCAATCAGCGCGTCGATGCGGGCGGTTTCGCGGTCGAGAGCGGCGGCGATGGTGGATTGTTCGGTGCGAGAAGGAACAACGGCTTTGAGCTTGACCAGCTCAGTCGCATTGATCGCCGGATAACTCAAGCCCTCTGAGTGAGCCTCAATCGCTTGGATCACAAGGTCATTGAGCGTCAACCATTTCAGGAACGCGGGCTCAACCTCGGAAGGCCGTGGACGTAGCACCGCGAATCCAGTTGAGTAAGTGCAGTCCGCGTGGGTGTCGGTGACAGCAGCGACCGCCTTCAGGTAAGTCCGAACCGTCGAGATCACAACGTCGCCAGATTTGGCTTGGCGCCTGGCCCGTGAAGGTGCGTCCGCAAAACGGATTTCCGCCACGTCCGTGATGCCATCCGTGTGATTGACGGAGGAAATGTCCACGTAGCGCAACACCTGATCGGGAGGCATGTTCTCCGGCAGGGAGTCGTCGTTGCACGACGCCACTCGACAGATGGGTTTGACCGGCCAATGCTCCGGCACCCGCCCAATCCACTCGACGCCCGAATCCCTGTAGGCCGGGTACGGCTTGTAGTGGCTCATGTCCGGGCTCCCGCCGCCCACAGCGGGCGGGCTTGCCAGTCCGCCGGAAATCCCATTGCGGCGGCGTCCACCTGCGGATGCTCGTCCATCAAGTCGCACAGATGTTTGCGCCACGCCGATCCCGGACTGATCGTGTCCAGCAGGTAGGCGAGCATGACCAGCGTGTTGTGGATACGCTTGGGCATGGCCGTGCTGAACTCCGCGCACAGCGACTGCGGGCGGGAGGGAATTTTCAGGCCAATGGTCATTTCCCGGTTCCACAGCCGGCTGTGGTGCGCGCACACGTTGCGGACGTAGGTCAGGTGGTGCGCGAAGGATTTGAGGATCTGTTCATCCACGCCATATGGCTTGGCGATCGCCACACGGTCCGCCCCGTCGGCGAGGTTCTGGTACCACAACGAAAGCTGCCCGAACGACAGCAGCTCGCAGATGCCCCAGAAGGGTGGTAGCTCCGGCTGCGTGTAAGTCTTGCGGTAGTGGAGGACGAAAGTTTCCTGGCTGCGCTGATATTCCTCGCGAAGCTTGGCCAGGCACTTGGCGTGCTGGTTCGCGTTGCGAAAATGTGCGGCGTCGACATACGCGTGTGCGCCGTAGCGCAGAGCGAGGACGTGCGCCCAGCGGGTCCGCAACGACACTTCGACGCGCTCGATAGCGTCCATCACGAGAAGTCTCAGCTTCCGGTCGAAGCTGTAGAGGTCGAGGATGTCGTCGAAGTCCGTTCCAGGGCGGAAGGCGTGGTCACCCATGGCCGACGCCGGTACTTCATTCGGCAGCCAGTAGGCGCGCAGCCGGTAATAGTTGATGTGCTGCAAGTGCTGCAACGCGCGGTCGCGACTTGCGACCGTCATCCCACGGCGAATGAGCACGTCGACCTGCTGGTCGAGCGTCAGGGCGGGCTTGCTGTATTTCATGCCCGGCGCGCGCCCAATAAAAAACCCGCCCTGGTGCGCTTCCTTGGAGAGGCGTGGCGGGTGTTGTTAAGCAAAATTATACGGATCCGAACACCTGCGAGCAATCTCGCGGGCGTCCGAGGCCGGACGGAGGCGAGGCTCAATGCGTCACCTCGCCCAGCAGCGCGGCGATCTCGGCTTCAACCTGCTTCAGATCGGCATCGATGTCGGCCAGCTTGCGCGGCGGCACGTACTTGTAGAAGTAGCGGTTGAAGTTGATCTCGTAGCCGACGCGGCCGATGTCCTGGTCCTGCTCGTCGCGGAAGCTCTCGTCCAGCCAGGCATCCGGCACATGCGGCAGCACCTCGCGGGCGAGGTAGTCGCGCACGTTCTCGGTCAGCGGCACGTTCTCGTAGTCGGTCAGCTCGGTGTCGGCGACCGGGTTGCCATCGGCATCGGTGACCGGCGCGCCGTCCGGATCGCGCACGCCCAGCGCGTTGACCAGCGCCTTCAGGAAAGGCTTGCCGACCTTGCCCAGCGAAGGATTGCCGAGCGTGGTCTGCGCGATGAATGACTCCGCCCAGGCCGCCGGCTGGATTTCCCCGAGGTAAGCGGCCAGGGCCGCCTGCCAGCCGGCTTGCTGGTCTGGCGTGAGCCTGGCCCAGGCCTTGTCCTCGCGCAGCTTGGCCAGATTCTCGCGGCTGAGGTGCAGGCGCATGCGCAGCGGGCGCAGCACGCGGATGCGGCGATAGCCGAAGCTGCGGTAATCGAGCATCCGGCTCAGCTCGCCGGTCTCGGCCGCCGCGTAGAGGTCCGCAATCTGCCGCTGCTGCTCATCCCCGATCTTGCGGCGCTTGTTGCCCTCGTTCTTGATCGGGGTCCACAGGCTGGTGGCGTTGATGAGCTGGACCTGGTGGCGGCGATGCATCGGCTTCTTGTTGGACAGCAGCCACAGGTAGGTGCCGATGCCGGTGCGGAAGAAGATTTCCGTGGGCAGTGCCACGATGGCTTCCACCAGATCGTTTTCCAGCAGCCAGCGCCGGATCTCCGATTCGCCCGAGCCGGCGCCGCCGTTGAACAGCGGCGAACCGGACAGCACGATGGCCGCACGGCCGCCGCCCTGGTCCGGCAGCTCCAGCTTGCTGGCCAGGTGCAGCAGGAACAGCATCGAGCCGTCGTTGATGCGTGGCAGGCCGGGGCCGAAACGGCCGGCGAGGCCCTTCTCCTTGTGCTCGTCCTCGACCGCCTTCTGGTCCTTCTCCCACTTCTTGCCGAAGGGCGGATTGGCCAGGCAGTAGTGGAACCGCTCGCCGGCAAACGCATCCCGCGACAGCGTGCTGAACGGGCCGGCGATGTTCTTGGAGAGGTCGCGGCTGCGATCCGTTTCCAGCGTGCGCAGCAGCATGCCGGCGAGACAGACCGCGTGGGTTTCCGGTTCAAGCTCCTGTCCGTAGGGCACCAGCACCGGCGGCACCTTGAAGCGGTTGCCGTAGTCGGCGACGTGGCTCATCGCGTCGGAGAGGAAGCCGCCCGTGCCACAGGTGGGGTCGTACAGGGTGCGGATGAGTCCGGGGTTGGCCTCGAACAGCGCGTCGTCCGGGTCGAGCAGCAGCGTGGTGGCCAGATGCACCACGTCGCGGGGCGTCATGAAGTCCTCGGCGCCTTCGTTGACCTCGGCGCCGAAGCGGCGGATCAGGTGCTCATAGAGGTTGCTCATCACCCGGTCCGGCACGGCATCCGGGTGCAGGTCGATGCCTGCGAAGTTCTTGCTGATCTTGTAGAGCAGGCCCGCCTTGTCGAGGCGGATGACGGTATTGGTGAAGTCGAACT
>JAJFJX010000352.1 GCA_021773655.1 Panacagrimonas sp. | reverse complement strand
CGTGCCGGCGGGGTCGTGGTACTCGGTCAGGATGTCGAACTCGCAGCCTTGGTGGGTGCGACGCCCGTCGACCAGACGGGCGCGGATGTCGTAGGACGCGCCGGCGGGCATCGGCCGCATCGTCTCGAAGCGGTTTCGCAGATGCACGATGCCCATCAGCGGCATCGGAAACTCCGGCCGCAGCATCAACCACAGGTGCAAGGGCATCGCCTGCACCTGGGCAAAGGTCAGCGGCAGGTTGCCGTCGTCCTCGAAGCCGCAGATCAGCCGGTAGGCGCGCAGGCGCGCCGGATCGACCTGCACGGCGGCGATGCGCACGTCCAACGGCGGGACCTGCACGGTCTTTCCCGGTCTGCGCCGCAGGGTTGCGAACGCCCGGCCATAGAGGCGGGCGGTGGCAGGCATCACATCCAGGGAATGGGACATGTCAGGACGGGCGGGCACGACGGACATTCAAGGTATGACCTGATCGATCTGCAGGGCCAGCGCCGCGTCGCCCAGATCCTGCCGCGCTACGGTCAGGCGACCCTGCAGGTCTCCGCTGGCGGCCTGCACGCCACCGGCGCGGCTGATGCGCGCAACCACCTCCCAGTGATCGAATCCCGACAGGCTCAGCCCCGGCTGCATCGACATGCTGTCGTCCAGGACGATCCTCCGCGGCAGGTCGCCCGCCAGGCCGCGGTGAACCGCCAGTGGCATCGGCGGTCCGCCGGCGGCACGCGCGAACACGAACAGCACGGCATCGTCCGGGGCCCGCGCGGCCAGTTCGGCGGCAATCGAGACATCCAGCCGCAGGACCGGGGCCGCAGTTGCAGTTGCGGTTTCGGTTTCGGCTGCAGCCGCCGGACCCGGAGCCGGCGTCGTGATCGCGCCGCCCACTCGCTGCAGACGCGCTTCGAGCAGGGGGCGCAGTTCCCCGGGCAAGGTCTGGTTCGACAACGCAGTCCAGTAGCGCCGGGCGTCGGCGTCGGCACCGGCCTGCTCCGCCGCCAGCCCGGCGTACCACAGCGCCTTGCCGTGGTCGGGGTCGATTGCCAGCGCCGCCCGGAACAGGTCCATCGGCCGTCCCTGCAGGTTTCGCTCATCGGCCAGGGCCAGAGATTCGCCCTGGTTGACCAGCAGGTCGGGTTCCCGGTCGTTGACCACGCGACTGCCCGAAGCGTAGGCCTCGGCGGCATCGGCGTAGCGTCCCATCACGAAATAGGAGCGGCCGAGCAGCGCCCAGCCGTCGACATCGTTGGGGTTGTCGCGCAGTTTCGCGGCCAGCGTTTCGACCATGGCCGCGACCGAGTCCGGCGTCGCTTGCGCCGTCTGCGCGCCCTGGGCGATGCGCTGCTGGGCACGCCAGGAGCCTTCGACGAAATACCCGCAGAAGCCGACCGCCAGGATCAGCAGCACCAGCACCAGCGACGCCCAGCGGGCACGGCGCGGACCACCGGTGACCGGGCTGCCGGCGTCGGCAACCTCGGCGTCGCGCAGCAGGCGGGTGTCGAGTTCGGCGCGCAGCAGGCCAGCGGTGTCGGTGTCGAGCAGGCCGGCGCCGCGATCGGCTTCGAGTTCGGCCACGCGCTGGCGGTAGGCCAGCACGTTGGCAGTGCGCCGCCGCAGGCCGGCGTCGACCGCCGCACGCCACAGCGGCCGGGTGGCCCACGCGGTTGCCACAACCGCCAGCAGCAGCATCGCGATCAGCAGCATCAGCGTTCCTCGTCGAGCAGACGGCGCAGGCGGTCGGGATCGGCCGTGGCGGCCACCGGCAAGGTCTGGCGGCGACGCACGAAGCGCACTGCGAACAGCAGCGCGCCGAGCAGCAGCACGAAAGGACCGACCCACAGCAGCACGGTGCGGGCACTCATGGGCGGCTTGTAAAGCACGAAGTCGCCGTAGCGATCAGTGACATAGCGGCGGATCTGGTCGTCGCTCTGGCCGGCGGCGATGCGCTGATGCACCTGTTCGCGCAGGTCGGTCGCCAGGTCGGCGTTGGAATCGGCGATGGTCTGGTTCTGGCACACCAGGCAACGCAGCTCGTGAATCAGCGTGCGGTAACGTGCCTCTTGCGCCGCCGTCAGCGCCTCCGCGTGAGGCGTCATGGACCAGACCAGGGGCGAGAACAGCACAACGGCTGCGGCCAGCATCGCGATCATCGATGGCCCGCCGACCAGACCCCTCACGAGGTGCGCCCCAGCAGCGGCCGGATATGCTGTTCCCAGGCCCGCTCGGTCAACGGACCGACCTGCTTGTAGACGATGGTGCCGTCGGCATCGAGCACGTAGGTCTCGGGCACGCCGTAGACGCCCCAGTCCAGGCCGGCCAGTCCATCGCGGTCCTGGGCGACGATCCGGTAGGGATTGCCGTGACGCTGCAGCCAGCGCCGGGCAGCCTGGGGCTCGTCCTTGTAGTCCAGACCGACGATCTCCACCCCCTCCCCGGCCAGGCGCATGAGCAGCGGGTGCTCGACCTGGCAGCCCGCGCACCAACTGGCAAAGAAATTCACCAGCACCGGCCGGCCGGTCAGCGCTGCCGGCGTCAGTGTCTGCTCAGCGTCTTCCAGCATGGGCAGGGTGAATTCTGGCGCCGGCTTGCCGATCAGCGGGCTCGGGACCAGGCTCGGGTCCTGACGCAGACCCAGGGCCAGCAGCACCAGCAGGCCCAGCAGCAGCGCGACCGGGACGACGTAGCGCATCAGGCGGCGACGGCCGCGGACGGCATTTCGGTGGCCGTACCGCGTTGCTCCAGACGGTAGCGCCGGTCCGTGGCGGCCAGAATTCCGCCGGCGAACATGAAGAGGCCACCGAGCCAGACCAGGCGCATCATCGGCTTGTAGTACAGGCGCAGCGCCCAGTCTCCGCCGACGTTGTTCTTGTCGATCGGCTCGCCCAGTGCCACGTAGAGGTCACGCAGCAGGGTGGCATCGACCGCCGCTTCGGTCATCACGCTGCCCTGCGAGGGGTAGAGGCGCTTTTCGGGATCGAGGCGCGCAATCTCGCGGCCACTGCGCGAGACCGTCACGCGCCCGCTGTCGGACTGGAAATTGGGCCCTTCCAGATGTTCGACTCCTTCGAACAGAAATTCATAACGGCCGATCTGCGCCGCCTGGCCCGGACCCAGGCGCACGTCGCGCTCGACGCTGAAGCTCGCCGTATAGGCCACGCCCAGCGTCCACAGGCCCAGACCGAAATGGGCCAGCGTCATGCCCCAGGCGCCACGCGGCACGGACCGCAGCCCGGCCGTCAGCGTCGGCTTGGAACGTGCGCGCCGCCAGACCTCCTGCACCGAGGTGACCAGCACCCAGATCGCCAACACGCCACCGGCGGTGGCGCCCCAGGAGCCGCGTCCCTGCGTGATCCACGGCAGCGCCACACCCACCAGCACCGCCACGCCGGCCCATGGCAACAACGGCCGCAACGCCTGGCGCAGGCGCGCGCGCTTCCACGACACCACACCGGCCAGACCCACCAGCACCGCCAGCGGCGCCATCAACGGCAGGAACACGGCGTTGAAATAGGGCGGACCCACCGACATCTTGTAACCCAGCGCCTGAGCGCCCAGCGGATAGAGCGTGCCGACCAGCACCGCGGCCGCGGCCACCACCAGAAACACGTTGTTGAACAGCAGAAGGCCTTCGCGAGAGGACAGTTCCATGCTTCCCTGGCGCACCAGTCGCGGGGCCCGCAGCGCGTAGAGCGTCAGGCTGCCGCCCACCACAACGGCCAGGAACGTCAGCACGTAGACGCCGCGTTCGGGGTCGGTGGCAAAGGCGTGGACCGAAACCAGCACGCCGGATCGCACCAGGAAAGTGCCGAGCAGCGACAGCGAAAACGCCAGGATCGCCAGCAACAGAGTCCACGACTGGAGCAGACCGCGCTTTTCGGTCACCGCCAGCGAGTGGATCAGCGC
>JAJFJX010000351.1 GCA_021773655.1 Panacagrimonas sp. | reverse complement strand
CTGTTGCTTGAACTCCCTGTATTTCTCCGCGTTGGCGGCCTGCTTGCGCAGCACTTCCAGACGCCCCTGGATTTCCACCCGCATGTCGTTCAGACGGGCCAGGTTCTCGCGCGTCTGACGGATGCGGCTCTCGGTTTCCTTGCGGCGGTCCTTGTACTTGGAGATACCGGCGGCCTCTTCGAGCCAGGCGCGCAACTCCTCGGGCTTGGCCTCGATCATGCGGCTGACCATGCCCTGTTCGATGATGGCGTACTGGTTCTTGCCTCCCAGCCCGGTGCCGAGGAACAGGTCGGTAACGTCGCGCTTGAGGCACTTGCGAGCGTTGAGGAAGTACTGCGAGTTTCCGTCGCGGGTCAGTTCGCGGCGCACTGCGATATCGGAGTAAGCCGCGTAGGGCCCCTGGATCTGGCCATCGCTGTTGTCGAAGTGCAGCTCGACGCTGGCGCGGCCAACCGGCTTGCGCGACTTGGAGCCGTTGAAGATGACGTCGTCCGAATCCTGGGTGCGCAACTGCTTCTGGCTGGCCTCGCCAAGCACCCAGCGCACTGCGTCGATGAGATTGGACTTGCCGCAGCCATTGGGACCGACGATGGCCGTCAGATTGGACGGCAGGGGCAACTGGGTGGGATCGACAAAAGACTTGAAGCCGGCCAGCTTGAGTCCGGAAAGGCGCATTCGTGATTGGGCTAGTGGCGCGGGCGGCGGCGACCGCGGGACGGTGACGGGGGTGACGCTGCGACCGGCGCGGCGTGGACAGCCCCTAGTGTAAATTACCGGCCTGCAATCCCCCACCCGCCGCGCGGCGCGAATAATTTCTGCGTATGTCCACCCTCCCGGGCCCGGTGCTCGAGACCTTCCCCAATCCGCACCCGCAGCGCGATTTCGTGATTCGCATGCGTATGCCCGAATTCACCTGCCTGTGCCCCAAGACCGGGCAGCCGGATTTCGGCGTGCTGTACCTGGAATACGTGCCCGAGCTGCGCTGCGTGGAGCTCAAGTCGCTCAAGCTCTATGTCTGGAGTTTCCGTGACCAGGGCGCGTTTCACGAGGCGGTGACCAACCGCATACTGGACGACCTGGTGGCCGCCACCTCGCCAAGATTCATGCGTCTGACTGGCGACTTCGGCGTGCGGGGCGGCATCTTCACCCACGTGGTGGTCGAGCACCGCGCCCCCGGATGGGCTCCGCCAGTGGCGGTGACCCTGCCGCCCGGAGAATGGATCAAGCAATAGGGGCAACCGCCCTCCCCGCAAACCGAACGGGAATCTGGAGAGAACCATGAACGCCAAGCTTGCCGCCGCACTGACCCTGGCCCTGGCCGCCACCTCCGTACAGGCTGCACGCAAGCCCTGCATCGAGCTGCTGGCCGAGATCGAGGCCAACCTGCAGGCCAAAGGGGTGCAGAATTACGTCCTGGAGTCGGTCACCAACGCCGAAGTCGGCACGCGCAAGGTGGTCGGCTCCTGCGACGGCGGCGAAGGCAAGATCGTCTATGCCCGCGAGGGCACGCCAGCGGCAGCGGACGCCGAGCCCTCCGCAGACGACCTCGGCGCACCGACGCTCGGCAATTACTAGACTCGGATCTGCGCGCGACCGGTGCGCACATGAACTGGCTGCAACCGGTCGACCTCTACTGCGAGCGCTTTGGGCCGGGCCTGTGGGCCGAACCCCTCAACGCTCTGACCAACCTGGCATTCGTGATCGCCGGGGTGTGGGTCGCAGCGCACCTCCCACGGCGCTTCGCGCCACTGCCGGTGCCCCTGCCGTACAACCTGCTGGCCGGGGTGATCGCCCTGATCGGCGTCTGTTCCGGCGCTTTTCACACCTTTGCCACGCGCTGGGCCGGCATGCTGGACGTGCTTTCGATCGCCCTGTTCATCTACGCCTTCGTGGTCTGTTTTGCGCACTACGTGCTTGAACTGCGCTGGTCGCTGGCCTGGATCGCAGCGCCTGCGCTGTGGGCACTGGGCGTGTTCCTGACCGCACCGTTCGAAGACGGCGCGTTCAACGGATCGATCGACTACGTTCCCGCCTTGGCCGGCCTGGTGTTGATGGCGCTGGGCCTGGCGATGCGCGCGCAATCCGGCGCCGGCTTCTTCGCGCTGGCCGCGATGCTGTTCACGGTCTCAATCGGCCTGCGCAGCGTGGACCTGGCCTGGTGCGACGGCTGGGTCTGGGGCACGCACTGGGCCTGGCATCTGCTCAACGCCGGGGTGCTGACTCTGGCCATGCTGGGCCTGAGCGCGGCCCGCGTGCAACGCATGCAGGGGCGGTGATTCAAAAATCGGGCCTGCACTTGCATCTGCCGTCAATGAGAATTATTCTCGTTTAATCGAAACCGGCCAGCTTCTCCGCCAGCCACAGCAACGGAGAGCCGCCCTTGTTTCCGACCGCGCCACGCCCCGCCTTCCCTTGCGACCGTCCTGTTGCCCCGGCCCGCTGCATCGACCGCCCCAGTCGGGACCAGGACTACTGCCAGGATCACTGCCCGGGCCGGCAATGAGCCTGCCGGTCCTGCTGCTGTTGCTGCTGGCCGCCGACAGCGTGTTGGCGCTGCTGTTCTGGTCGCTGCGACCCTCGGCTCGCCGCCAGAAGGTGATCGCCGATCAGTGGGGGGGCCAGTGAGGCCGCGATTACGCCGACAGCTCGCGCCTGATCCCGACACAGGGTCGGGCTGCACGCTTGCTCGAACGATTTTTTCGGTGCCTGTTCGCGCCCGGCGGCGTTGCGCCTCCTCGCCATGGGCGAGCACCGTTTCCGACAACCGCGCCTCGGCGCCGCTGTCAGGGCGCAAGATCGGTGGGTTTGCTGATCGCCCGCGCTGCGGAAGACCTGCGTGGTGCAGGTGCTGCAATCCTGGCGGCGGACGTGCGACCCGTGGGGTAAAGACCTGCGCCGGCGAACAGCCGTTCGATGCGGCCGTAGCGCAGCGACTGCCGGCCACAGGACCGCTTCGCCACTCAGCCGTCGACAGTTAAATAGTCGCAGGACTGCGAAGATGTCCGAGCCTCAGCCCAGTCCGCGCTGTGGTGCTTCGATGCGCGGCGCCGCCGTGCCTCGCCGCCGAACCGCGCCACTCACGATTCCGGCTGCAGGTTCAGCGACTGATCCGACTGATCCGGGCGCACCCGCGACAGGTTCAGCGCCGGTCGCCAGCGCACTCCGGCGCGTCCAGATGACCCACGACGCGAGCGCCGCCGCTCCGGGGGCACGACGCAGGCGTCAGCTTGGCGCACACGCTGCAGCTCGGGAAGAACCTGGTCGGGCGTGATCGGGCAAGGAAAAGGCAACCGCGTCGGCGAGCGCACCGATACGGCCGCACTTGAGCGCGGGCCAGTCGCGAGAGCTTAGCCCGCACAAGCGTGGCGCAGGCGCGCCGACGCGCTGTCGTCGATATCCGTCGCCGCCCAGCAAGATGCGGGGATCTGCGCCAGCACCGATTGGGGGACGGTTTCCACCCCGTCGCGACCGGAGTCGCTGCGCTCACGCAGCGACGACCGGGCGGCGGCACCCGGACTTCCGTGATCGACTGCCCGCTGCAACGGTGCAGAGTAAGGCGCAGAGTGAGGCGCTTTTTTCAGGAATGCGCGGATCCGGCTAGGCGTTGCACGGCGCGCAGTCGCTCCAGCGTCAGGTACGGGCCCACCGCATGCCCGCCGGCGCGATGTGCTGGCTGGTCGGGCTCGCCGCAACAGTCGAGCACCACGCTGGCAGAGGAAAAATCCTCGCCTTCGGTGTTGGCATTGGTGGTGATGATGGTCGGAACCCCGGCCGCGACCGCTGCGCGCAGGCCCATCGCCGAATCCTCCAGCGCCACACACTCATCGGCGCTCAACCCCAGACGCGACAACGCCAGCAGATAGCTGTCCGGTGCCGGCTTCTTGCGGGTGACATCCTCACCGCTGACCACCAGATCGATCCGACCGGCCAGTTCCTTGCCCAGGCCGTAGCGCAGTACCGGACGCAGACTGGCTCGGCTGGCATTGCTGACCAGCGCCACGTGCAGCCCGGCGGCATCGGCCTCGCGGATCAGGCGCGCCACGCCGGGACGCAGCGGAATGCGGCCCTTGCGCAGGTAGCGCTGGAAATAGCGCGACTTCAGTTCGTGGACCCCGGCCACCCACAGCGCCGGATCGTTGGCATAGGCCGTGGCGTGATGCGCCAGGTCGGGCTGGTGGTGGTCGACGTAGTGGCGCAGCCGTTCCTTGCCACCGGGTTGCGACAACAGCTTGCGATAGAGGCGCGGCCCCCAGTTCCAGTCCAGGCCGAGCTTGCGGAAGGCGCTGTTGTACGCAGGGCGATGCCCGTAGCGCTCGGTGTCGGCGACGGTGCCATCGACATCAAACAGCAGCGCCCGCAGACTCATGACGCATTCCGATGCCGGCGTGCGGGAGTGGGCCCGCTACGGGAATAAATACCAGAAATACAAAGGGTTGGTAACGCAGGCTCAGGCATGGCGAGATGTTGCTTCAAACTTGAGAAATTATAAGCGAAACAGGCCCTACCGGATTGTTTGTCGTTGTGTTTTTATCGGCGATTTGCCACCGTTGAGCCCTTCGTCCGACCCTTGCCTCCGCATGCCGAACCCTGTCGGCAGATTTGCGCCGACCCCTTCTGGCCCCCTGCACCTGGGTTCGCTGGTCGCCGCCGTGGCCAGCTACCTGAGCGCGCGCGCGGTCGGGGGACGCTGGCTGCTGCGCATCGACGACCTCGACACACTCCGCGTCGTGCCCGGCGCCGAGGCCATGATCTGCCGGCAACTGCAGGACCACGGCCTGCAGTGGGACGGCGAGCCCCACAGACAGTCCGACCATCAAGGGATGTATCTGGAGGCGCTAAGCCGCCTGCGTGCCGATGGCCGCCTTTACGCCTGTCGATGCAGTCGCGCCCGCCTGCAGGCGGTGTCGATGCCCGCCGAGGAACTCGACGAGCCGGTGTACCCGGGCCTGTGCCGCAACGCCGGCTTCGATGATGACGACGGCGCTTGCCTGCGCCTGCGGCTGCCCGACACCCGCATGACATTCCACGACCGCGGCCTCGGTCCGCTGAGTCGCCAGCCGGGCGTGCAGATCGGCGATTTCGTGGTGCGGCGCAAGGATGGCCAGATGTCCTACCAGCTCGCCTGCGCAGTGGACGAAGTTGCCCTGGGCATTACCGAGGTCGTGCGCGGTCGCGATCTGGTGGCCTCGACCTTCCGCCAGAGATGGGTGTTGCAGGCCCTGCAACATCCGATTCCACACAACCGCCACCATCCGCTGGTGGTCGATGCCGATGGCCGCAAATTGAGCAAGCGCGACGGAGACAGGGAGCTACGTGCCGACCAGGCCCCCGCGCAATTGCTGGCGGTACTCAAGGGCCTGGGTCAGCAGCCTCCGTCAGCCTCCGAGCGTGGCAGTCCGCAGGCGATCCTTCACGCCGCGGCCCGACTCTGGCGCCCCGAACAGATTCCCACCGGCCCAGTCAGGATCCCGTAAGCCTTTGTTCGTGGCCCTGGAGTCTGGCATTCTTGGCGCACTGCAACATGGTCCCCCGCATGAGCGATCTGCGCGTCATCAAGAAGTATCCAAATCGTCGCCTCTACGACACCGAGATCAGCCGCTACATCACCCTGGAGGAGGTACGCCAACTGGTCCTGCAGAATGTGCGCTTCAGGGTCGAAGACAAACGCACGCGGGACGACATCACGCGCAGCATCCTGTTGCAGGTCATCTCTGAACAGGAAGAAGGCGGCGATCCGATCTTCTCCACCGAGCTGCTGACCTTCATTATCCGTTTCTACGGCGATCCGATGCAGACCAGCATCAGCCGTTACCTGGAATTGTCGGTCCAGCTGTTCCTGCAGCAGCAGGCCACGTTCGCCGATCAGTTGCGCCAGCGGCTTGGCCAGGCGCAGCAGCCCTTGCACGCGCTCAAGGACCTGGCCGAACGCCAGGTGCCGATCTGGCGCCTGGTCCGCAAGGAATTCCTGAAGAACCTGTCGAAGACCAAGAAGCTCAACCCCCTGAGTCGCTCGGACGACGAACCCGGACAGCCCGGATAGCCCAGACGCCTGATCCGGCGCCCACGGTCGGGGGGCTTGCAGTCTCCGCACTGATACGGATCGTTCCAATATAGTGCACTGCAACATCCGGCTTCCAAAAAGAGAGCGCATCTGCGCTCCTTATGAAAACGTCTCTCTACTCCTCCAGGCAGGCTTTACGGCCTTTCTTATCGCACCCTTGCCCCCGTTGACCGAGGCTTCATGTGGCCCTAGCTTCGCTCTGCGACGACTTGCCAAGTAACAACATTGGTTAATTCTGCGTGAACGGGCGCACATTGACAACCCGTTCGGGGTGTTTTTTTACTCGACTTCCAGTGCTTTCATCGATAGGCGGATGCGGCCCTGCTTGTCCACTTCGAGCACCTTGACGCGCACTGTCTGGCCTTCCTTGACCACGTCCTCCACCCTCTCGACCCGCGATTCGGCGAGCTGGGAGATGTGGACCAGGCCGTCTTTTCCAGGCGAGATGGTCACGAACGCACCAAAATCCATCAGCTTGGCGACCTTGCCCTCGTAGATGGCGCCGACCTCGACATCCCGAGTCAGGGAATGGATGCGCGCGATCGCGGCTTCGGCCTTGACGCTGTCGGTGGCAGCGATCTTGATGGTGCCGTCGTCCTCGATATCGATGCTGGTCCCGGTCTCCTCGGTGATCGAGCGGATGGTCACGCCGCCCTTGCCGATCACGTCACGGATCTTGTCCGGGTGGATCTTGATGGTGGTGATGCGCGGCGCGAACGGCGACATCTCGCTGCGGCCGGCGGACAGCACCTGATCCATCTGGTCGAGGATGTGCAGACGGGCTTCGCGCGCCTGCCCCAGCGCCTGCTTCATGATCTCGCCGTTGACGCCGGTGATCTTGATGTCCATCTGCAGCGCGGTGACGCCGTTGCGCGAACCGGCCACC
>JAJFJX010000036.1 GCA_021773655.1 Panacagrimonas sp. | reverse complement strand
TCGGCCTGGTGACCATCGACGGCGCCGACGCCCGCGACTTCGACGACGCCGTGCACGCCCGCCGCATGCGCGGCGGCAGCGGCGGCTGGACCCTGACCGTGGCGATCGCCGATGTCTCGGCCTATGTGCAGCCCGGCAGCGCGCTGGACCGCGAGTCCGCCAACCGCGGCAATTCAGTCTACTTTCCCAAGCAGGTCATTCCGATGCTGCCGGAAAAGCTGTCCAACGGGCTGTGCTCGCTCAACCCCGAGGTCGACCGCCTGTGCATGGTCTGCCAGATGCGCGTCGATGCCGGCGGCCAGGTCGGCAAGGCTCGCTTCTTCGAGGCCGTGATGCGCAGCCATGCGCGCCTGGTTTACGAGGATGTCGCCGCGGCGCTGGAAGGCGACGGCGACGCGGGGCGCGTGCCGGCGCCGTTGCTGCCGGGCCTGCAGGTCTTGCGCGACTGCTTCGAAGCGCTGCTGAGCGCTCGCGAGCAGCGCGGTGCCATCGATTTCGAGTCCAGCGAAACGCGCATCGAGTTTGGCGAAGACCGCAAGATCAAGCGCATCGTGCCAGTGCAGCGTAACGTCGCCCACCGCATGATCGAGGAGTGCATGATCGCGGCCAACGTGCAGGCGGCGATGCGCGTGGCCAAGCTCAAGGTGCCCGCCCCCTACCGTGTCCATGAGAAGCCGGATGCGGTCAAGGTGCAGGCGCTGCGGGAATTTCTGACCGCCCAGGGTCTGCGACTGGGCGGCGGCGACCAGCCCGACGCCCTCGAGTACGCGCGGCTGATGAACCGGGTCAAGGATCGCCCCAACCGCAGCCTGATCCAGACCGTGATGCTGCGATCCCTGATGCAGGCTCGCTACAGCGCACAGAACAACGGCCACTTCGGCCTGGCGCTGAGCCACTATGCGCATTTCACCTCTCCGATCCGTCGCTACGCCGACCTGCTGCTGCACCGCGCGCTCAAGCATCTGGCGCAGCGCCGCACGTTCAAGCAGGTCCTGCAGGGTCGCAAGGCTGCCGAGTTCGCCTACTCGGGCGGCGACATCGAACGCCACAGCGCGCATTGTTCGATGACCGAACGCCGCGCCGACGACGCCACCCGCGACGCCGTGCTGTGGCTCAAGTGCGAGTACATGAGTGATCGCGTCGGCGAGGCCTTCGACGGGGTGGTTTCCGGTGTCGCGCCGTTCGGACTGTTCGTGGAACTCGGTGGCCTGTATGTCGACGGCCTGGTGCACGTCAGCGGCCTGTCCAACGACTACTACCAGTTCGACGCCCGCAATCACCGTCTGGTGGGGGACCGCACCGGCCGCGGTTTTAACCTTGGCGATTCGGTGCGGGTCAAGGTGGTCAGGGTTAATCTCGACGAACGCAAGATCGATCTCGAACTGATCGATAGCCGCAAAAGTTCATCCGCGATTCATGCCGCCAAACCAGAATCCCGGCCAGCCAGAAAATCGCAACGGAGACGTCGATGAAACCCCACACCCGCATCCTCTCGCCGCTGGTCGCGGCCATTGCCGCCCTCGGCCTGAGCGCCTGCGCCACCGACGACCCCAACAAGCGCACCAAGATCGGCACCGGTGTCGGCGCCGTGGTGGGAGCGGTGATCGGCAACTCGGTCAGCGATGCGCGGGGCGCACCGATCGTCGGCGCCGTGGTGGGCGCCCTTGCCGGCGGCGCGGTAGGCAACTACATGGACAAGCAGCAGCGCGAGCTGGAACGGCAGCTCGCCGAAGAGACGCGCAACAACGAATTGCAGATCGTGCGCCTGTCGGCAGACTCGCTGAAGATCGGCATCGCCAGCGATGTCAGCTTCGATCTGGGCAGCGCCACCCTGCGTCCGGATGCCCTGTCCACCTACGGCAAGATCGCCAGCATCCTGGCCACCTACGACAAGACCATCGTCCACGTCGTGGGGCACACCGATACCAGCGGCAGCGCCGAGTTCAACCAGAACCTGTCGGTCAACCGCGCCGCCTCGGTCGGCAGTTACCTGTCGCAGAGCGGCCTCAACCCGGCGCGGGTTCGCGAAGAGGGCCGCGGCGAGCGCGAGCTGCTGGTGCGCACTGCCGACAACGTCAAGGAAGCACGCAACCGCCGTGTCGACATCGTGCTCAAGCCGGTGGTCGAGGGCAACGAGCAGGCGGCCTGGACACCACCGCCCTACCTGGGTGGCTGAGGGATCGGCAATCGGCCAAGGCCGGGGTCACAGCCCCGGCTTTTTCATGTCCGAAGCCGGGGGGTGGGCGGTCTGCCGGAACTCTGCCGCATCCCACCCGATCCGTATGCACGCCTCGCTTTGGCGATAATCCCGGTCCTGCTGCCGACCCGCGTCCCATGAACATGAATCCTTCCACCCGCCTGCCGCTGGCCGCCGGCCTGTACGCCGCGCTGCTGCTGGCCGCCTGCAACCCGCAGCCCGATGACAGCGGCCAGCGCGAGTCGCGGGCAGGACAGGGACGCGAAGAGACCCAGGGCATCCGCAATACCGAGAACATCGGCTACTCCGGCAATGCGGTGGCCGACAGGCTCGACGCGGCGCTGGACGCCAACGATCGCCGCACCGAGGACCTGGACCGGCAACTGCAGCAGATCGAAGGCAACTGATGGCCTCCGAGCATTACATCGGCGGATTCCACGCC
>JAJFJX010000350.1 GCA_021773655.1 Panacagrimonas sp. | reverse complement strand
GGCGATGGAAGTCACCACACAGACGCCAGTGGTGCAGGTGGTCGAATGCGTTCGGGACAACGCGCCGCCACACCTGATCATCGACGATCTGCGAATCGAAGCCCGCGGCGAGCAGGTCACCACGCCGCAATTGTCGGCACGCTTCTACAGTCGCCGCGACCCCGAGGGATTGCGCGCAATGCTGCACATCACCGCGCCGTCCGATCTGGCCGGCATGCGCTACCTGCTGGTGGAGCAGAACGGCGACGATGGGCTGCATCTTTACCTGCCGGCGCTGGGCAAGGTGCGACGGGTGAACGGCGCCGGTCCCGACGGCCAGATCGCCGGCACCACGCTGGAGGTGTCCGATCTGCGGCTCATCAGCCAGTTGCTCAGTGCATCGTCGATCTCGCTGGAACGGCCCACCCGCTGGCATGATCGTGCGGCGCAGGTGCTGCGCTTTTCGCCCACGGTGGCGGATTCGCCGTATCGGCGGGTGCTGGCCACGGTCGACGAGCAGACCTGCGTGGTGGTGCACGCCGAGTTCCAGGACGCCCGGGACACCGTCAAGACCTATCAGGTCGAGCCGGCCGGCCTGCGCCAGGCCGGTCGCTACTGGTATGCATCGCGCGGGCGCCTGCATGACCACCGGCTGGGATCGCACATCGATCTCGCCCTCGGCGCGGTGCGGGTCGATCGCAAGCCGCCGTCGCGCAGATTCGACCCGGCCCATTTCCACAAGCTCGATTGAATGCCCGGGCGGCAAAGTCCGGCGTGGCTGCGCCTTTGCGGCCGCCCCCGACCCCACCGCACCGCACCGCACCGCACGGCTTGAATCGACCCCGGGCCGGGCCCTTCGGATCCGGTCGATCATCTCGAAATGATTTTCGTGGCACGGCCCGAACCGCATCGACCGCCCGGGCTGGCGTCTGCTTGGGGGCGGCCCTGGATCGCCCGCACAGGGCTTATCCTCTTATCCGCATAAGCGGATATAATCACCGCTCGCGCCCGCTGCCAGCGCCCCACCCGACCGCGACGAGAGCCCTTCATGAATGCTGTCCTCAAGCCCAAAGGCTTTTCCGACTTCAAGATCCGCGACCTGTCGCTGGCCGAATTCGGCCGCAAGCGCGTGCGCATGGCCGAGGAGGAAATGCCCGGCCTGATGAGCATTCGCGCCAAGTACGCGCCGTCCAAGCCGCTGAAAGACGTGCGCCTGACCGGTTCCCTGCACATGACCAAGGAGACCGCGGTGCTGCTGGAGACCATGGTCGCGCTGGGGGCCAGCGTGCGCTGGGCCTCGTGCAACATCTTCTCCACCCAGGACGACGCCGCCGCCGCGGTGGCCGCCGCCGGCACGCCGGTGTTTGCCTGGAAAGGCGAGACGCTGGAGGAGTACTGGGACTGCACCCTGGACGCGGTCACCCACACCCTGGCCGACGGCACGCTCAGCGGCCCGGAGATCGTGATCGACGACGGCGGCGACGTGACCCTGTTGATCCACAAGGGCCATGAGCTCGAACAGGGCGACCGCTGGGTGGACAGCCCTTCGGACAACCACGAGGTCCAGGTCATCAAGGACCTGCTCAAGCGCGTGGAAAAGGAGCGCCCGGGTTTCTGGACCCGCCTGGTCAAGGACTGGCGCGGCGTGGCCGAGGAGACCACCACCGGCGTGCACCGCCTGTATCAGATGTTCGAACAGGGCAAGCTGCTGGTGCCGGCGATCAACGTCAACGACTCGGTCACCAAGAGCAAGTTCGACAATCTTTATGGCTGCCGCGAATCGCTGGCCGACGGCATCAAGCGCGCCACCGACCTGATGATTGCTGGCAAGGTGGCCTTCGTCGCCGGTTATGGTGATGTCGGCAAGGGCTCCTCGCACAGCCTGCGCGGCCTGGGCGCCCGCGTGATCGTGTCCGAGGTCGACCCCATCAACGCGCTGCAGGCGGCGATGGAAGGTTTCGAGGTCAAGCGCATCGAAGACGTGCTGCCGGTCGCCGACATCTACGTCAGCGCCACCGGCAATCGCGACATCATCACCCTCGAACACATGCGCGCGATGAAGAACAACGCGCTGGTGTGCAACATCGGCCACTTCGACAACGAGATCCAGATGGATCGGCTCAACGCGCTGGTCACCGCTGGCACGGCCGAGCGCGACCAGATCAAGCCGCAGGTGGATCGCTACACGTTCAAGGACACCGGCCGCAGCATCTACATCCTGGCCGAGGGCCGCCTGATCAACCTCGGCTGTGCACACGGCCACCCGGCGTTCGTGATGTCCAACAGCTTCTCCAACCAGACGCTCGCCGCACTGGATCTCTGGAAAAACAAGGACAGCTACGAAAAGGCCGTGTATCGCCTGCCCAAGAAACTGGACGAGGAAGTCGCCGCACTGCACCTGGAGCAGATCGGCGTCAAGCTGACCACGCTCACCGCTGCGCAGGCGGAATACCTCGGCGTGCCGGTGGAAGGGCCGTACAAGCCAGATCATTACCGCTACTGAGCGGCGGAGCCGCCCTGAAGGGAACCGGGAATGGGGAATCGGGAATCGTCACAGCGGCCTCACGAGCGCCTGGATGTCTGGGGCGACGCGATGGATTCGGTTGAGGCGATCTACCGGTTCTCATCCGGCTTCCCCGCCGACGAGCGCTTCGGGCTGAGGGTGCAATTGCGTCGGGCCGCCGTCGGTGCGGCCCTCGAATATCGACGAGGGCACAGCCAGGCGATCACGCAAGGATTACTTGCGCTTCCTGTCGATCGCACGCGGCTCTCTGTCCGAGCGCGACACGCAGATCAAAATTTCAACGCGACTGGGTTTGGCCAGAGAGCCCGGTGACATGCGCGAACTGATCGACAAGCTCTTCGCCAGACTCACGGCCCTGACCGCCAAACTGGACAAAGCAGAACGGACACCGCCGTGACGATTCCCGATTCCCGACCTCCGATTCCCGATATTTCGCTGGAGCTGTTTCCGCCCCGCACCCCCGCGGGCTGGGACAAGCTGCCGACGTTACTAGGCGAACTGGCCACCCTCCGGCCGGCGTTCTTCAGCGTCACCTACGGTGCTGGCGGCTCCGAGCAGAACGGAACCTACGACACCCTGATGAAAGTCGTGGATCAGACCGGCATCGAAGCGGCGCCTCACCTGACCTGTGTCGGCTCCACGCGCAACCACATCGCCGCGATGTTGGCGCAATACCGCGAGGCAGGCGTGCGCCGCATCGTGGCCCTGCGCGGCGATCTGCCGGCAACGTCGATGGGCTCAGGCGCGCCCGGAGATTTTCGCTACGCCAACGAGCTGGTCGCGTTTGTCCGCGAGCAGCACGGCGATCACTTCCGCATCGAGGTCGCGGCCTATCCGGAAATGCACCCGCAGGCGGCCGGTCCGGCAGCCGATTTCGAGGCGTTCCGCCGCAAGGCCGAGGCCGGGGCAGATGCGGCGATCACGCAGTATTTCTTCAACGCCGACGCCTATTTCGATTTCGTTGATCGCTGTGCGCGCGCGAACCTGACACTGCCCATCGTGCCCGGCATCATGCCGATCACCAACCACGCGCAGCTCACGCGCTTTTCGGCGGCCTGCGGCGCCGAGATTCCACGCTGGATCCGGCTGCGGCTCGAACAGCTCAAGGACGACAAGCCCGCGTTGCTGGACTTCGGCACCGAGGTGGTCACGCGCCTGTGCCAGACGCTGCTGGCCGGCGGCGCGCCGGGATTGCACGTCTACACGCTCAACCAGAGTGAGCCGACGTTGCGGCTGTGGCGCGGCCTGGGCCTGAACCTCTGACAAGGTCTGGGGCAACCGGCAGGCCTGACGCGCCTGGAACCGCATCATCGGCATCAGGCGAAGCGGGTCGTGCATCAGGTGTGACCGGATGGTGTGACCGGATGGTGTGCGTCAGCAGCGTGAAACGCGCACGCAATGTCGACCTTCCCGATGGCCGGGCATCGTTTCCGATGCCTGCCCGTTCGATGCAGAGATCGGTCACGCGGTGGTTGTGGCTGATGCAGACCTGAGGCACGGACGCCCGGTGTGTCGGCGTGGCATCCGGGCAGTGAATCGGGCGATTCGATGCGGACGAAGATGGCGGTCATGCGGCCGTTCCCCTGCCTGTGCCGGCTGGCGGCTTGCCAGTGGTCGAACCCCTGCTTCAGCCCGCGCCACGGGCCCAGCCCACCACCTTCGGATCGTGGCCCCTGCCCCGCAGCCAGTCGCGCAGCGCATATCCGGTGGCCGCCTCCCAGTAACGCGCGTCCTCGAAGGCGTCGAGGCGATAGTCGTTGAGTTCCTCGTTGAGGCGGATGGTGCCGGTGGCGCAGACGTGATAGGCGATGATGATCTGGTTCATGCGCCGGAACTCGTAGTGGCCCACGAACGTGGCGTCCTGCGCGTCCAGGTCCAGTTCTTCCTTGACCTCGCGCATCACCGCGTCGCGCGGGTGCTCGTCGCGCTCCAGAAAGCCGGTGATCAGCGCGTACCATTCCGGCGGCCAGCTGACATTGCGCGCCAGCAGGATCTTTCCCTGGTACTCGACGATGGCGGCCACCACCGGCGTCGGGTTGTCCCAGTGCACGAAGCCGCAGCGGGGCGCCACGCAGGCGCGCCGCAGGGTGCCGCCGAAGGCCTGATCTTCCAGCGGATGTGCGCATTGCGGGCAGAATCGAAAAGGGCTGCTCATGAGAACTTACTCGGCTTCGGTTGCGGATCGTGGGGTCAGGGCAGTGTAGAGCCCGCGATGACGTGCGACCTCCAGCGCGCCGACCCGGATGGTGGTGATCAGGGCCTGGCGGGCGCGGCCCAGACGGCGGAAGCTGGCGAACAGGTTGTCGAAATCCTCGGCATGCGTTTCGGCCACGCAATCGCCTGCGGCCGGCACCAGAAAGTCGCACTGCCCCTGCTTGCCCACCAGCCTGACCGGCAGGCCGGCCTGTTCGAAGCTCACGTGCAGCAGCGCCCAGGCACTGACCAGGCCCAGGGCGGCCAGCGATCCGCCGAACACGCTGCCGTGCGGATTGACGTTGGGCGCCAGCGGCAGGCCGACGCGGATCCGGTGGTCATCCAGGTGCAGCACCCGCAGGCCCATGTGGCGGCTCAGTGGAATGTGTGCGTGCAGATAGGCGTCGAGGGTTTCGGGCTTCATCGGCTCAACGCTAGCCGAGCGGCGGGCCCGACTCAACACCGACGCGCACCTGTGGCGGGGGCGCCGCTAGACTCCTGCGCTGGAGGTGGATGACGTGGACATCCGGGCGTTGCTGGCGGAAACCAGTCTGTTCGCGGGCGTGCCGGCGGCTGCGCTGGACCAGCTTGCGACCTGCACCGAAGTGCTGTCGGTGGCCAGCGGCAGCAACCTGATCGATCTCGGGGATCGCGCCGATCACCTGTTCATCCTGGCGGTGGGCCGCCTACGCGTGCGCCTGCCCGATGGCAAGGTGGTCAACGAGATCAGCCGACTGGAACCGGTGGGCGAGATCAGTCTGCTGTCGGGCGAGGTGCGCTCGGCCACGGTCTACGCGGTGCGCGACTCCAAGGTGCTGCGGATCGGCCGCGAGGCGCTGTTCCGGGTGTTTGAAAGCCACCCCGCGGCGCTGCTGGAGATCAGCCGCACGGTGATCGAGCGCCTGCGGCAGAACCATCGCGAGGCCACCCTGGCAGCGGGCCGCCGCTGGCGCTCGTTTGCGCTGCTGGGCGCCAGCCCGGGACTGGATCTGCGCGGTTTCGCGCTGGCGATGATCGAGGCCTTGAGCCCCGGGGACCGGCGCATCGCGCGGCTGATGGATGCCGAGACCGTCGACCGCGGCATGGGCAGTGGGGGCGCGCGAGTCGCGGTCGGCAGCGGCGAG
>JAJFJX010000349.1 GCA_021773655.1 Panacagrimonas sp. | reverse complement strand
GGCAGATAGGGGAAGCGCGACCACAGCCCGCCCATCTTGCGCAGGTCGCGGGTGTGCATGCGCTCGTAGATTTCACCGCAGAGAATGAACAAGGCGCCGGCGGAAATCCCGTGCGCCAGCATCTGGATCACCACGCCCTGCAAGGCGATCTCGGTCCCGGCGTAGATACCCACCAGCACGAAGCCCATGTGCGAGATCGACGAATACGCCACCAGCCGTTTCACGTCGTGTTGCGCAAACACCATGATGCCCGCGTAGATGATGCCCAGTACGCCCAGCCACATGGCTATTGGCGCAAAGTCTGCCGAAGCGTTTGGAAACAGCGGAATGGCAAAGCGCAGCATGCCGTAGGCCGCGGTCTTCAGCAGAATTCCGGCCAGGTCCACCGAGCCCGCGGTAGGCGCCTGACTGTGCGCGTCCGGCAGCCAGGTGTGCAGCGGCACCGTCGGGGTCTTGACCGCGAAGGCGACGAAGAACCCGAGCATGAGGATGTATTCCACATGCGGCGTCATCTCGGCTGCCAGGAGTTCTTCGTAATTGAACGTGATGACGCCGGTACCCTGGTAATTGACGAACACCAGACCCAGGATGGCCAGCAGCAGCAGCAGGCCGGATGCCTGCGTGAACAGGAAGAACTTGGTGGCCGCGTAGACCTTGCCCTTTCCGCCGGGGGCATCGTGTCCCCACAGCGCGATCAGGAAGTACATCGGCACCAGCATCATTTCCCACAGGAAGAAGAACAGGAACAGGTCCAGCGTCAGGAACACGCCGACCACGCCGCCCAGATTCCACAGCAGGTTGAGATGGAAGAAGCCGACGTTGCGATCAATTTCCTTCCACGAGCAGATGATCGCCATCAGCCCCAGCAGGTTGGTCAGCAGCACCAGCAGGATCGACAGACCGTCCAGCGCGAAGTGGAACGAGATGCCGAAGCGTGGAATCCACGGCGCCTTGAACTCCAGCACCCAGTCGGGTTTTTCGCCCGGCATCGGCATGCTGTAGTCCATCGCCAGCCACAGCCAAATCGAGATGCCCAGTGCGATGAGCATGCCGATCAGGGCGATCCAGCGCGGGAACCGGGTGCCCAGATGCAACTCCGCCTGCCACGACAGCAGGCCGGCGATGAAGGGGATGAGAATCAGCCAGACGAGAATCATGCGCAGCCCTCGAACCGGGGCGCGGCGCGGCGGCCGGCGACCGAGCGCAGCGGCGCCTTCTCGACGCCGGCGCGTGGAAACCGTGCTCGCTCGCTATTGATGTCCGCGTTCATCGGGAATGTCCGTGGCAAGGCATGGGAAGGTCGATGGATTCAGAACAGGACGATGGCGCCGACCACGAAGACGGCACCGCCGCCGATGGCAGCGACATACCAGCGCAGCATGCCGTTCTGGGTCTGCGCCGCCCATCCATTGAGGGCCCGAAAGGAATCGGGAATCAGCCCGATGATCCGATCGGCGATGTCATTGGCATTGACGCGCACGAACCACAGGTAGGGCTTGACGAACAGTCGATCGTACAGCCAGTCGAATCCGAAGGCCTCGCGCCACCACACCAGGATCGGGTTGCTGGTGTCGCGCAGGCGCTCGGAGCGTTCGCGCGAGCGGCCGAAGATCAGCCAGGCCAGCGCCACACCGGACAGGGACACGCCGACCGAGACGAACTCCAGCATGTGTTTCTGGTGCAGCAACTCCTCGCTGAAGGTACGCGAGGGCAGCACGCTGTCCAGCGGCAGATGGATGAAGCCACCAACCAACGCCAGCACCGCCAGCACCGCCAGCGGCAGGTCGTGCGCGAACTTCGAGTGCGGCTTGTGCACGCCGTGGTGATGAGCCTTTCCGAAGAATGCGATGAAGATCATGCGGAAGGTGTAGAGCCCGGTCATGAAAGCGCCGGCCAGGCCCATCCAGAACAGGTGCATGTTGCCGCCTGCATAGGCTTCGAACAGGATCTCGTCCTTGGAGAAGAATCCCGAGGTCCCGGGGAAAGCGATCAGCCCCAGCGATCCGATCATGAACACCCAGAAGGTGAAGGGCAGGTCCTTGCGCAGGTTGCCCATCCTGAAGATGTCCTGCTCGTGGTGCAGGGCCAGGATCACCGAGCCGGCGGCCAGGAACAGCAGCGCCTTGAAGAAGGCGTGCGTCATCAGATGAAAGATCGCCGGTGCGTAGGCGCCGGCACCGAGCGCCAGGAACATGTAGCCGATCTGGCTCATGGTGGAATAGGCCAGCACGCGCTTGATGTCGGTCTGCATCAGCGCGATGAAGCCGGCCATGAGCAGGGTCACGCCACCGACCCAGCCCACCGCTTCCAGACCGTAGGGTGCAACCTCGAAGAGCACGTGGGTGCGGGCAATCAGGTACACGCCGGCGGTCACCATGGTCGCGGCGTGAATGAGTGCCGACACCGGCGTGGGACCGGCCATGGCGTCCGGCAGCCAGGTCTGCAGCGGCAACTGCGCGGACTTTCCGACCGCGCCGCCGAGGATCAGCATCGCCGCCACCGTCGAGATGCCGGGGCCGTCGGCCCAGTCCACTGCGATGCGCGTCATCAGCTCCTGGATATCCAGGGTCCCGAACTGGTGGAACAGAATGAACAGGCCCAGCGCCATGAAGGTGTCGCCGACACGGGTGATGACGAAGGCCTTGCGTGCCGCAGCGCCGTTGGCGGCGTCCTTGTACCAGAAGCCGATCAGCAGATAAGAGGCAAGACCCACGCCCTCCCAGCCGAAGTACAGGAACACCAGGTTGTCGCCCAGCACCAGGAACAGCATGGAGGCGACGAACAGGTTCATGTACGACAGGAAGCGGTCGTACGCATCGTCGCCACGCATGTACCAACTGGCAAACAGATGAATGAAGAAGCCCACGCCGGTGATCACGCCGGTCATCACCAGCGACAGCGCGTCCAGCCGCAAGGCCAGGCGCACGTTCAGATCACCCACCGTCATCCAGTTCCATAGCAACTGGGTATAGGCGCCACCTTCGGGCGGACTGGTCAGGAACTGATACCCGCACAGGATGGCGACCAGGAACGCGCCGCCCACCGAACCCACGCCGATGAATGCAGCCGTGGACTCGGCCAGTCGTCCGCGCGTAAACGCCAGAATGGTGAAGCCGGCGAGCGGCAGCAGGAAGACCAGGAAGAGCAAGTCGAGCATCACGCAAGGCTCCCGATATCGACCGCAATCTCAGCTGGCATGCGCAATTCCTTCTCCAGACATCTCTGCGGCAAGGGCACGGCCAGGGCGTTCCCCGGCAAGGGCACGGCCAGGGCGTACCCCGGCCCAAACGCGGTCCAGGGGCTCCCCGGCCCAAACGCGGCCCGGGCGATCCCCGGCCCAAACGCGGCCCGGGCGTTCCCCGGCCTGGGCGTCGCCGCCCAGGCGTTCGGGCGCACGCGAGGCTTTAGCCGCCTCGCAAGCATGTGCGCCCTCACCCCTTCATCTCCGAGGCGGCGTCGACGTCCATCGAGCCGAACCGCCGGTAGAGTTGCAGCAGCAGAGCCAGTCCCACGCAGGCTTCGCAGGCCGCCAGGGTCAGCACCAGCAGGAACATGATCTGGCCATCGGGCTGCACCCAGCGGCTGCCGGCAACGACGAAGGCCAGCGCGGCCGAGTTCATCATGATTTCCAGCGACATCAGCATGAACAGCACGTTGCGCCGCACCAGAAGGCCCAGCAAACCCAGCGTAAACAGGATCCCGGCCAATGCCAGGCCGTGCTCCATCGGTATTTCGCTGAATTCGGTCATGCTCCCGTTCTCTCGTTACGGCGCCGCCCCGACCGGGCCGCGCCAGGTTTTTTTGTCCCGCCGCTGCGCGGCGGCGGCCCTAGTCCTGCTTGCCCAGGTGGTATGCCGCCACCAGTCCCGCAGTCAGCATCATCGACGCCAACTCCACTGCCAGCAGATAAGGCCCGTACAGCGATACACCCACCGCCTTGGGGCCGACTTCGGTGCCTCCCGCAGGCGTCATCTCCCCGCCCAGCATCAGACGCATCAGGGGAAACAGCAGCAGCGCGCAAAGAATGCCCGGCCCCACCCAGACCGATGGCTTGAGCCAGGACTGTTCAATTTGTGTGATCACCTCGCCAACGTTGAGCATCATCACCACGAACACGAACAGCACCATGATGGCGCCGGCGTAGACGATCACTTCCAGCGCTGCCGCGAACGGTGCGCCCAGGGTGTAGAACACGCAGGCCACCGCCAGCAGCGAGGCCACCAGGTACATCAGGCCGTGGACCGGATTGGGATTGACGATGACCAGAATGGTCGAAAGCACGGCCACGAAACCGAACAGATAGAAGGCGATGAGCATGGTCGTCAGGCGTCGGAAGTCAGGCGTTCGCGGGCCTGCGCTTTTGGCGCGATCAGCCCGCTGATCAAGCGACCGACCTGGTCCGCCTCGTCGATACAAGCCGCGTGATCGGACTCGACGAAGAAACCGAGGTGCGTCGCCAACTTCAACTGTGTGCGCAATTCGCACAAGGGCCCGCGCGCATGCCCCATCGCGGACCCGAATTCACTCGCGGTGGCCTTGCCGTGGCCCTCGGCAATGTTGCTGTGCGCGGACGCGCCGGTGGGGCGCATCTGCGCCACCATGCCGAAACGTTCGTCGCTGGGAAATTCCTGGGTCACTCGGTCAATCTCCTCGGCGAGTTTCATCGCCCTCTGCCATGCCACCAAGTCTTCGTGCCGTGCCTGCATCGCGAATCTGAGGCCTCAAGTCGCTATGGCAGTAGCGATTTGACGTCGATGGGCTTGGCCTCGTTGAGGCCCGCGCCCTTGGGCTTGCCTTTGATTTCCATGCCGGCGACCCGATAGAAATTGTAGTCCGGATACTTGCCGGGGCCGCTGATGGTCAGGTGTTCCTTTTCGTAGACCAGGTTCTGGCGATCGTACTCGCACATCTCGAAATCCGGGGTGAGCTGGATTGCGGTGGTGGGGCAGGCCTCTTCACACAATCCACAGAAGATGCAGCGCGAGAAATTGATGCGGAAGAATTCCGGATACCAGCGGCCGTCTTCCTTTTCCGCTTTCTGCAGGCTGATGCAGCCGACCGGGCAGGCCACCGCGCACAGGTTGCAGGCCACGCAGCGTTCTTCGCCGTCGGGGTCGCGCGTCAGCACGATGCGGCCGCGGTAGCGCGGCGGCAGGTAGGGCTGCACTTCAGGGTACTGGATGGTGTCGCGCTTGCTGAACGAGTGCATGAAGACCATGCCGATGCTGCGCAACTGCGTCCCTATGCCCTTGAGAATCTGAATCAACATCAGGCGGCTCCGCTCTGGTTGACGAGGATCACGATGCCGGTGACCACGACGTTGACCAGGGTCATCGGCAGACACACCTTCCACCCCGCCGACATCATGTGGTCGTAGCGCGGCCGCGGCAGCGAGGCGCGCATCAGAATGAAGCTGCTCATGAAGATAAAGCACTTGGCAACGAAGGAGAACAGCGCAAGCACCGGGCCTTCGTTATCCACGAACGGCACGTCCCAGCCGCCGAAGAACAGCACCACGATCATGGCCGACACCAGCACGATACCGACGTATTCGCCCACGAAGAACATGCCGAACTTCATGCTCGAATATTCCACGTGATAGCCGTCGGCCAGTTCCTGCTCGGCCTCCGGCAGGTCGAACGGTGCGCGGTGCACGGTGGCGAAGCCGGCGAGCAGGAAGGTCACGAAGCCCAGAAACTGCGGGCCGATATTCCACATGCCCTGCTGCTGGCTGGTCACGATGTCAACCAGTGAAAAGCTGCCGGCGATCATCACCACGCCCATCAGCGACAGGCCCATGAACACCTCGTAAGTGATCATCTGCGCCGATGAGCGCAGTCCGCCGAGCAGCGCGTACTTGTTGTTGGATGCCCAGCCGCCCAGCATCACCGCGTACACCGCCAGGCCGCACAGTGCCAGGAAGAACAGCAGCGCAATGTTGAGATCGGAGACTCCGATCCAGGGCGTGATCGGCACCAGCATGAAGCCCAGCAACATGGTGCTCATGGCGATTGCCGGCGCGAGCCAGAAGATGGCGCGATCCACGAACGACGGCGTCCAGTCTTCCTTGAAGAAAATCTTGATCATGTCCGCGATCACCTGACCGAGCCCGAACGGCCCGACGCGGTTGGGACCGTGGCGGTCCTGCCACAGGCCCAGCAGGCGGCGTTCCAGCCAGATCATCCACGCGGAGGTCAGCACCAGACCCACCAGGATCACGCAGGCCTCGGCCACCTGGATCAGGGTGTAGATCAGCTCCGGTGTCAGCCAGCTCGGCAGGCTCATGTCAGGCCGCCTCCACGCTCAGGGCGCTGCCCGAAGCCGCGAACGGCACCCCGGCCAGCCCGACCGGAAGACCCACCGTCCCGGGTTCCAGGTCCGGGCTGATGCGCAGCGCAAGCGTGGCGCTGACTCCGCCCAGCCCGATCCGCACCTGGTCCTTCAGTTTCAGGCGGCGCGCATCGTCGGCGTTCATTGCCACGTAGGCATCGGGCGCCCGTTGCAGGATCACCTTGGCGCGTCCGCTTTGTTCGTCCGAGCCGAAGATGTGGTGCAGGGGCAGCACCCGCAGGCCCTCGGCTGGAGGCGCCGCGGCGGCGGGCACGAAGTAGGTTGGCTGCAGGGTATCGTCGGTGACCAGCAGCGGCTCACCGGAGTCACCCCCCTTGAGTTCGCCGCCGACTTCGTCCTGGAACTTGTTCCAGGCCTGCGGCGAGTTCCAGCCCGGCGCCCAGGCAAAGGGAAGCAGTCCCGCCGGGCTGTCCACGCCCATGGTGTTGCCGCCAACACCCTCCATCGAAAACGACAGTGCCGAGTCGACGTCCAGCGGCTGGCGCGGCTCGTGCACCGAGATGTTGGCGCGCATCGCAGTACGGCCAGAAGCACGGTGCGGAGAGCGCGCCATGCGCATGCCCTTCATCCGGAACTTGGCGTTGGGCGCGGTTTCGGTGATCAACGCGAACTGCGGCAGGGCGGCGGCACAGGCCGCGGTGAGATCGTCCAGCCCCGGCCAGCCGCCAACGGCGACCATCGAGTCGCACCAGCGCCAGGACTCCTGGATCGACACCGTGCGGTCGTAATAGGTCGGATCGTAAACCTGGAAATAACGTTGGGCGCGGCCCTCGAAGTTCACGAATGTACCATCGCTTTCGAAGGTGTTACCGGCGGGCAGCAACAGGTCTGCGCGCTCGCCGGTGGCGGTGCCCATGTGATCGATCACCACCACGCGGCACCCGTCCAGGGCGGCATCGACGCGGGCTTTCGGCGCGCGGCGATAGAGATCGTTCTCAAGCACCACCAGAACGTCGACCTCGCCGGCCGCGGCGGCATCCAGCGCCATCTCCAGCGGCGGTGCGTCAAGCAGGGCACTGCCCATGCTGTTGACCTCGGGCAATGCCAGCGACAGCCCGACGGCCTTGTTTCCGCGTTTGAGCGCCCAGGCGACGTTGGCGGCGGCCCGCATCACTTCGGCCTGTCCGCACCCGGTTCCGGACACCACCAGCGGTCGCGTCGCGGCCGAAAGGGCCTCGGCGATGTGATCGGCCAGGGCAGACATTTCGTCGTCCATGCCGTCGGGGGCCGCGGCCGCGGAATCCAGGCGGTGTGCGACTGCATGACCCAGCCGGGCGATTCGCGCCGGACCGGCGCGGAAGGTCCGGTGGGCGATGTCGTCCAGACGCGAGGCCTCCGGCGTGACCACGAACACCGGATTGCGCGCCTGCTGGACCAGGTCGGCCAGTGCGATGACCTGCCATTCGGGAATGTTCTTCTTGGCCCCCTCGGTGGCCATGCGCCCGCGCGCCGCCTGGCGCACTGCAAGGGCCACCCGCGGTGCGGTCTGGGTCAGGTCCTCGCCGAGCACCAGCACGCAATCGGCGTCTTCCATGCTGCGCAGCGTGCTGGCGCCGACCGGGCCGCGCAGGACCTCGGCCGCCAGCTTGATCAGCTCCATCTCGTGGCCAGCCACACCGCTGTTGAAGCGCGCCGCCCCCACCCGTTCGCGCAATGCAAAGTTGGCCTCCAGCGAGGCGCGCGGCGAGCCGATGCCGAGGATGCGTGGCGTGCCCGAGACGATTGCCGCGAACTGCTCGGCTCCGACCTGGGTGGAGACCTTCTTGCGCCGGCCCTCGATCTTCAGCACCGGATGCCGCGGTCGGTCCTTGCGGCTGGTGTGCCCGTAGCCGAAGCGGCCCCGATCACAAAGAAAATAGCCGTTGAGGGCACCGTGATAGCGGTTTTCGATGCGGCGCACTTCGCCATAGCGCTCACCCGGAGAGATGTTGCAGCCCACCGAACAGCCGCTGCAGATGCCGGGCGCGAACTGCATGTCCCACTTGCGGGTGTAGTTTTCCGAGTGCGTGCGGTCGGTGAACACGCCGGTGGGGCAGACCTCGGTCAGGTTGCCGGAGAATTCGCTCTCCAGGACGCCGTCCTGCGCGCGACCGAAGTAGACGTTGCTGGCCGCACCGTACACGCCCAGGTCGGTGCCACCGGCGTAGTCGCGGTAGTAGCGCACGCAGCGATAGCATGAGATGCAGCGGTTCATCTCGTGGCCGATGAAGGGGCCGAGATCCTGGTTGAGGTGGGTGCGCTTGTCGAAACGGTAGGACCGCGAGTGATGACGGGTCATCACCGTCATGTCCTGCAGGTGGCAGTGACCGCCTTCTTCGCACACCGGGCAGTCGTGCGGATGGTTGGTCATCAGGAATTCGATGATCGCCTCGCGAAACTCGGCGGCTTCGGGGTCGGCGATCGAGATGTACATGTCGTCCTGCGCCTGCGTCATGCAGGACATCACGATGCGCCCGTTGCTGTCGTTCTCGTCGCGATACTGCTTGACCGCGCACTGGCGACAGGCGCCGACGCTGCCTAGCGCCGGGTGCCAGCAGAAATACGGGATGTCCAGCCCCAGGGACAGGCAGGCCTGCAGCAGGTTGTCTGCGCCGCTGACTTCGTAGTCCTTGCCGTCGACGTGGATCTTTGCCATCTAGAGTTGCTCCGCCATCGTGGCAAAAGCGTTCACCGCATCGACGCAAAGGCAAGGCACAGGGCGCAGGGAAAACTGGAGTGAAGGCACCGCCACGCGACGCTGCGCGGCCATCTTCGAATCAATCCCTTGCGACCTTTGCTTCATCTTTTCCTTTGCGCCCTTGCTGTGAAGATTTTGATTTTCTGGAATCTCGAGCATTCAGGCCGTGACCGCTGACGCACTGGCACGGATTCCTGATTCGAACTCGCTACGGAAGAACTTGATCGCCGACTGCAGCGGCTCCATCGCCCCCGGAGCGTGGGCGCAGAAGGTGCGGCCGGGGCCCAGATCGCGGGTCAGGCGCATCAGTTTCTCGATGTCGCCGGGGCGGCCTTCGCCGCGCTCGATGGCCTTGAGAATCCGCACCGACCACGGCAGGCCGTCACGACAGGGCGTGCACCAGCCGCAGGATTCGCGGGAAAAGAATTCCTCCAGATTGCGCACTGCCGAGACCATCGACTGGTCCTCGGCCACCACCGTGATCAACCCGGTGCCCATGCGCGAACCGGCCTTGGAGATGGTGTCGAAGTCCATCGGCAGGTCCAGATGCTCGGGCAGCAGGAAGTCGGTGGACGCACCGCCGGGCAGCCAGGCCTTGAGCTTCTTGCCGCCTCTCATGCCGCCTGCGTGCACCTCCAGGATCTCGCGCGAGGTGGTGCCGAAGGGCAGCTCCCAGCATCCGGGCGTGTTGGCGCGCCCCGAGCAGCCGTAGAGCTTGGTGCCGCCGTCCTTGGACTTGCCCTGGGACAGGCCGCGAAACCACTCTCCACCGTTGAGCACGATGGCGGGCACGTTGCAAAGCGTCTCGACGTTGTTGACCACCGTGGGTCGGCCCCACACACCGGAGATGGCCGGAAACGGTGGTTTGGCCCGCGGGTTGGCGCGCCGGCCTTCCAGCGAGTTGATCAGCGCGGTCTCCTCACCGCAGATGTAGCGGCCGGCGCCGGTGTGCACGAAGCAGTCGTAGCTCCAGCCGCTGCCCAGGATGTTGTCACCCAGCAGACCGGCGGCACGCGCCTGTGCCAGTGCCTTGTTGAGATTGCGCGCCGACTCGATGTATTCGCCACGCAGGAAGATGTAGCCGGTGCTGGCGCCAACGGCGTAGCCCGAGGCAATCATCGACTCCACCATCAGGTGCGGCGCCTGCTCCATCAGCAGGCGGTCCTTGAAGGTGCCGGGCTCCATCTCGTCGGCGTTGCAGACCACGTACTTGGGTCCGCCGTCGTGGGCATCGCCCATCGGCACCAGGCCCCACTTGATGCCGGTGGGAAAGCCGGCGCCGCCACGGCCGCGCAGGTTGGCCTGCTTGACCTGCGCCTGCACGTCGAGCGGGGTGAGCTCCCGGATCGCCTTGCGCAGCCCGGCGTAGCCGCCGACGGCCTCGTAGTCCTTGAGATCCAGCGGGCCGCGCGCCGCGTCGATGCAGTAGGTCAGCGGGTGCGTGTCCAGCGTGCGTTTCCGGGCACTCATGTATAGCTCCCCAGAATGCGGTCGAGCTGCTCGGGGGTCACGTCGCCGTGCAGGTCTTCGTCGATCATCATCGTCGGCCCGCGATCGCAGGCGCCCAGGCAGCAGATCGGCAGCAGGGTGAAGCGCTGATCGTCGGTGGTCTGCCCCAGGCTGATGCCGAGCCGGGCCTGCAGCGCGTCACGCAGCTCGTCGTAACCGGTCAGATGGCAGGAAATGCTGTCGCAGACGGTGATCACGTGCCGGCCGACCGGCTGGCGGAAGATCAGCGAATAGAACGTGGCCACGCCTTCGAGGTCGGCGCCGTCGCTGCCGATCAGCCGCGCCACCACCGGAATCGCCGCGTCCGGCACCCAGCCTCGATGCTTCTGCACGATCTTGAGCGCGCCGATGCTCGCCGCCCGGGGATCCGGATAGTGGTGCATCTCCTCGGTGATCTGGTCGCGCTCGGCGTCGCTGAGTTCGAATGGCGGCGCCTTGCCCAGATCGGCCAGCTTGATGACGGTTTGGTTCTGCATATCAGCGGTCCACGTCCGCCATGACGAAATCGATCGACGCGATATAAGCGATCAGGTCGGCAATCATCTGCCCGTTGATCGCCGCCGGGATCTGCTGCAGGTGTGCAAAGCTCGGCGTGCGGATGCGCGTTCGATAGGCCATGGTGCTGCCATCCGAGACGCTGTAGTAGCTGTTCAGACCCTTGGTCGCCTCGATCATGGTGCTCGACTCGCCGTGCGGCATCACCGGCCCCCAGCTTACGCCCAGGAAGTGGGTGATCAGGGTTTCGATGTCGTGCAGCGCGCGCTCCTTGGGCGGCGGGCAGGTCAGCGGATGGTCAGCCTTGAACGGCCCCGCTGGCATGTTGTTGAGGCACTGCTCGATGATGTTGAGCGACTGCCGGATCTCCTCGGCGCGCAGCACGGCGCGATTGTAGACGTCACTGACGTCGGCCAGCGGCACCTCGAAATCGAAGTTCTCGTAGCCCGAATAAGGCCGCGCCTTGCGCAGGTCGAAGTTGACGCCAGCCGCACGCAGGCCCGGCCCGGTGACGCCCCAGTCCTGTGCCGCGGCCGCGTCGTAGGCAGCCACGCCCCTTGAGCGCGAGATGAGGATCGAATTCTTGAGCGCGGCCTTTTCGTACTGGTCCATGCGCGGCCGCAGCCAGTCGATGAACTCGCGCACCTTGCGCTCCCAGCCGGTGGGCAGGTCGTGCGCCACGCCGCCGATGCGGAACCACGCCGGGTGCATGCGAAAGCCGGTCACCGCTTCGATCACGTCGTAGGCCTTGGCACGGTCCACAAACATGAAGAACACCGGTGTCATCGCGCCCACGTCCTGGGCATAGGTGCCGTAGAACAGCAGGTGCGAGGTGATGCGGAAGAACTCGGACATCATCACGCGGTTGGTCTTGACCCGGTCCGGCACGGTGATGCCGGCGAGCTTCTCGACGTTCATCACGTACGGCAGGTTGTTCATCACCCCGCCGAGATAGTCGATGCGGTCCGTGTACGGAATGTAGGTGTGCCAGCTCTGGCGCTCGGCCATCTTCTCGGCGCCGCGATGGTGATAACCGATATCCGGCACACAGTCGACGATCTCTTCGCCATCAAGCTGCAGCACGATACGGAAAGCGCCGTGCGCACTCGGATGG